>JACQWB010000197.1 GCA_016209385.1 Candidatus Rokuibacteriota bacterium | reverse complement strand
GGTCTGGGCAAAGGACGCGTTGATCTCGTCCATCTCCTTGACCTTCTCGTAGGGGATGTCGGCCTCCGCGAGGAGGACATTCATGTGGCCGGGCATGCGCCCGGCGACCGGATGGATCCCGAACTCCACCTCGATCCCTCGCGCCTCGAGGAGGTTCGCCAGGTCGCGCACCGCGTGCTGGGCCTGGGAGACGGCCATGCCGTAGCCGGGAACGATCACCACCCGCCGCGCCGACTCGAGCACCATGGCAAGCTCCTCCGCGGAGGCCGCCTTGACGCGCCCCGCGTAGACCGCATCGGCCGCCGCGCCGGTCGCCACCTCGGCACCCACCGCGCCGAACAGGACATTGCTCCAGGCGCGGTTCATGGCCCGGCACATGATGCCGGTGAGGATGAGCCCCGAGGCGCCGACGAGCGAGCCGGCGATGATCAGCATGTTGTTCTCGAGGACGAAGCCCGTGGCGCAGGCGGCGAGCCCCGAGTAGGAGTTGAGGAGCGTGATCACCACCGGCATGTCGGCGCCTCCGATGGGGATCACGCTCGTGATGCCGAGGACGGTGCACACCCCGACGATCAGCCAGTAGAGCCAGACGGTCTCGGGCGTGCTGACGAGCCACGCGCCGAGGAGGAGCGCGACCCCGAGCAGCGCGCCATTGAGCGCGCGGTGACCGGCGAAGAGGACGGGCCGGCCGGGCAGGAGCTCCTCGAGCTTGGCGTAGGCGACCAGGCTCCCCCAGAAGGTCACGGCGCCGATGATCCCCGCGGCAACGGTCGCGATGCTGAACTGGGCCGACGGCGCGCGGCCCTGGGCCAGTTCCTCGAGGAGGGCCGCCCCCGCCACCAGCGTGGAAGCGGCCCCGCCGAAGCCGTTCAGGAGTGCCACCATCTGGGGCATCGCGGTCATCCGGATCTTGAGCGCCAGGAGCGCGCCGATGAGGGCGCCCACCGCCAGCCCCGCCAGGATCACCCCGTAGCGCGTGACCCCCTGGGTCCAGTCGAGCAGGAGGAGCGTGGCGACCACGGCGATCAGCATCCCCACCGAGCCCTGGAGGTTGGCGCGCACCGCCGTGCGCGGATGGCTCAGGCCCTTGTAAGTCAGGATGAAGAGCACCGAGGCGACCAGGTAGGCGAAATTGACGACGGCCTGCCTCACGCCTACCTCCGCTTGAACATCCTGAGCATGCGGTGGGTCACGAGAAAGCCGCCGACGACGTTGATGGTGGCGAAGACCACCGCCAGGAAGCCCAGGAGTGTCGTAAGCGTCGTGAGCTGCAGCCCTGCCGAGAGGATGGCCCCGACGAGCGTGATCCCAGAGATGGCATTGGAGCCCGAGGTGAGTGGCGTGTGGAGGGTCGGCGGGACCTTGGTGATGACCTCGAAGCCCACGAACATGGCCAGCACGAAGACGGTGAGCGTGATCGCGAGCGCTTCCATCACCCCTCCTTCCCCGCGGGAACCGCGCGCGGAGCCAGGCCGAGGGCCTCGCGGACCCTCGGATGGACGACCTCGCCCCCCCGCGTCAGCAATGTCTCCCGGGTGATCTCGTCGCCCAGGTCGAGCTGCACCTTGCCGTCCTTCACGAGGTGGAGGAAGAACGCCGCCAGGTTCCGGGCGTAGAGCTGGCTCGCGTGGTACGGCACGGTGCCCGCCAGGTTCACCGCGCCGATGATCGTGACCCCGCGCTCGACCACGCTCTCGCCGGCGCGTGTCAGCTCGCAGTTGCCGCCGCGCTCCGCGGCCAGGTCCACGATCACCGAGCCCGGCGCCATGCCGGCGACCATGTCGGCGGTGATCAGGACCGGCGCCGGCTGGCCAGGGACGACGGCCGTCGTGATCACGACGTCGCTCTCGCTCACGACGCGCGCCATCAGCTCCCGCTGGCGCCGGTAGAAGGCCTCGTCCTGGGCCCGGGCGTAGCCGCCCGCATCCTCGGTGTCTGCCGTCTCGAGGGGCATCTCGACGAACCGCGCGCCGAGGCTCAGCACCTGCTCCTTCACCGCGGGCCGGACATCATAGGCGGACACGACCGCGCCCAGTTTCCGCGCCGTCGCGACCGCCTGGAGCCCGGCGACGCCGGCGCCCACGACCAGCAGTCGCGCCGGCGTGACGGTGCCCGCCGCCGTCATGAGCATCGGAAACATCCGGGGCAGCGTCGCAGCGGCCAGCAGGACAGCCTTGTAGCCGGCTACGGTAGCCATCGAGGTCAGCGCGTCCATGCTCTGGGCTCGGGTGATGCGCGGCAGCAGCTCGACGGCGAAGGCAATCGCGCCGGTCTCCGCGATCTCCTGCACCGTCGCCGGCGAGGCGAGGGGCCTGAGGAACCCGATGAGCACCTGATCGCGCCGGAAGAGCGGGAGATCGGCCCGGCCGGTCTTGTCGTTGGCGCCGTGGGCGAGGACCTGGAACACGGCATCCGCGAACGCGAAGACCTCGGCGCGCGAGGCTCCCACGCGCGCGCCCTTCTCGGCGTAGAGCGCATCCGGGTAGCCCGCGGCCGAGCCGGCTCCGGCCTCGATCAGGACCCCGCACCCGGCCTTCGCGAGGGCCGGGAGGACCGCCGGGGCCAGGGCGACGCGCCGCTCTCCGGGAAAGCTCTCCTTGGGAACGCCGATGATCATGGCCTCTCCGATCCGTCTCTGGAGTGCGCCGCCTCGGACGACCCGAGCCGCATCCTCGCGTACGCTACCCCGCGCCTCCGAAGACTGTCAACCGAAGGGTGTTGTCGCCGACCCGCCGAGCAGGTATCATGGCCCACGCACAACCAACCCCGGAGGCGCGATCATGCCGTTTATGGCGGGAAAACAGGCGTTTCTCGAGATCCTCAAGCAGGAGGGCGTGGAGGTCCTCTTCGGCAACCCCGGCACGACCGAGCTGCCGCTGATGGACGGTCTGGCGCGGGAGGGACAGATCCGCTACGTCCTCGCCCTCCAGGAGGCTGTCGCGATCGCGATGGCCGACGGGTATGCGCAGGCGAGCGGGAAGCTCGCCGCGGTCAACGTTCACATCTCCCCCGGCCTCGGCAACGCGATGGGAATGCTCTACGACGCCTACAAGGCCGGGACCCCGCTCCTGCTCACCGCGGGCCAGCACGATCAGTCCATGACCCTCACCGAGCCGGTCCTCTGGTCGGACTTGCCGCCGGTGGCGCGCCCCTACGTCAAGTGGTCGTTCGAGATCCACCGCCTGGACGAGCTGCCGCGCGCCGTCCACCGCGCCGCCAAGGTGGCGCTGACGCCTCCGACCGGCCCCGTCTTCCTGTCCCTCCCTGTGGACGTGCTGAATGCCGAAGCCGACTTGGAGCCGGGCGAGCCCACGCGCGTGGACGCGCGGACGCGCGGCTCGCGCGATGCCGTGGAGCAGGCCGCCAAGCTCCTGGCCAAGGCGAAGCGGCCGATCCTGGTCGCCGGGGACTCGGTGGCCCAGAGCGGCGCGCTGGCCGAGCTCCAGGAGGTCGCCGAGCTCCTGGGAGTGCCCGTCTACCTGGAGGGGATGGCCAACCGCTGCGCGTTCCCCTTCACGCATCCGCTCTACCAGGGGGCAATCCCGCGCCTGGCTCACCAGATCCGTCCGCTCCTCCGCGAGCACGACCTCCTCTTCTCTGTCGGCGGCGACCTCTTCACCTTCTCCCTCCCCTCCGATGTCGAGCCGCTGCCCGAGGGCCTCAGCATCATCCACCTGGACGTGGACCCGTGGGAGCTGGGAAAGAACTACCCGGCCCGGGTCGCGATCGTGGGCGAGCCCAAGGCCACGCTCCCCGACCTCGCCGCAGCGCTCCGCCAGCGCTTCAACGGCGGGCGCCACCCCGAGGCCCAGCGCCGGCTCGAACAGCTCCGGCAGAAGCGCGAGCAGACGATCGCCGAGCTGAAAGCGCGCGCCCAGGCCGAGAGCGATCGCGTCCCGATCACGCCTCTGGCCCTCGTCAACGCGCTCGCTGAGGCGCTGCCTGCCGAGGCCGTGGTGGTGGACGAGTCGATTTCCTCGGGCGGGGGCCTCCGCAACCTCCTCCGGTGCCAGGACCCTCAGAGCTTCTTCGGCCTCCGGGGCGGCGGGATCGGCTGGGGGCTCCCCGCGGCCGTCGGCATCAAGCTCGCCCTGCCCGGGCGTCCGGTGGTGGCGCTGGTGGGCGACGGGAGTGCCATGTACACCAACCAGGCCTTCTGGACCGCCGCGCGCGAACGCCTATCGATTGTCTTCGTGATCTTCAACAACCGGAGCTACCGGATCCTCAAGCAGCGCGTCCACGCCCTCAAGGGCTTCGCCGCCCAGGACGACGTCTACGTCGGGATGGACCTCGAGAACCCGCTCATCGACTTCGTCGGCCTCGCCAGGTCCCTCGGCGTCCCCGGCGAGCGCGTGGAGAAGTGCCGCGACGCGGGGCCCGCGCTGACCCGCGCCCTGGCCGCCGGGACGCCGTACCTGCTCGAAGTCCAGCTCGACGCGGGCTTCAAGCCGTAATGCCCGGTCGTCTCAAAGGCAAAGTCGCGATCGTCACCGGCGCGGGCTCGCGGGGCCCGGGCCTGGGGAACGGCAAGGCCGCCGCGATCCTCTTCGCCCGCGAGGGCGCCCAGGTCCTCTGCGTGGATCACGTGATCGAGCGCGCCGAGGAGACGTGCTCGATGATCCTCTCCGAGGGCGGCGAGGCTTCGCCGTTGCAGGCCGACGTCAGCCGGACCGCCGACTGCGGCCGCATGGTGGCGACGGCGGTCGAGCGCTACGGGCGGCTCGACATCCTCCACAACAACGTGGGCGTCGAATCGCGCAAGGGCGTGCTCGAGACCACGGAGGAGGAGTGGGACCGGGTCATGGCGGTGGACCTGAAGAGCATGCTCCTCACCGCCCAGGCCGCGATCCCCCGGCTCACCGAAGCCGGCGGCGGCGCGATGATCAACGTGTCGTCGGTGGCAGGACTCCGCGCCCACGGCCGGACGGCCTACGCGGCGGCCAAAGCCGGCGTCATCGGCCTGACGATCTCGCTCGCGGGCCAGCTCGCCACGCACCGCATCCGGGTCAACGCCATCGCCCCGGGCATGGTCTACACCCCGATGGTCGCCGAAGGCATGCCTCCGGAGCTCCGCGAGAGGCGCCGGCTCGCGGCGTTGATCCAGGACGAGGGGACCGCCTGGGATGTCGGCTGGGCTGCCGTCTACCTGGCCTCCGATGAGGCGCGCTGGGTCACGGGCCAGGTGCTGGTCGTAGACGGCGGCTTGACCGTCACCACACGATAGGAACCCCCCTCCGATGGAGCGAACGATGGCGATGAGTTTTGGCGTCCACGCGGGGCAGCAGAACCTGAGCCTCGACGAGCTCAGGCGGGTCTGGAAGTTCGCGGACCGCTCGGGCTTCGACTGGGTGTCGGGGTGGGACCACTTCCAGGAATCCCCGCCCAAGGATCAGAACGGCGATTGCTTCGAGTCGGTCAGCACGATGGCCCTTCTGGCTGCGGATACCATCCGTGTGCGCGTCGGCTGCCTGGTCTTCTCGGTCAACTACCGGCACCCGGCGGTGCTGGCCAACGCCCTCGTGACCATCGACCACATCTCGAACGGCCGCATGGAATGCGGGATCGGCGCGGGCTGGCACGAGGCCGAGTACCGCGGCTACGGCATCCCCTTCGAGCCCATCGGGATCCGCGAGGACCAGCTCGAGGAGGGCGTCCAGGTCATCCGTCTCCTCTTCACCCGGGAGATCGCCAACTTCAAGGGGAAGTACTTCCAGCTCCATGATGCCCGCTGCAATCCCAAGCCGATCCAGAAATCGCCGCGCATCTGGATCGGCGGCCTCGGCGAGAAGCGGACGCTCCGCGCCGCCGCCAGGTATGCCGACGGCTGGAACGCGCCGTATATCTCGGCCGAGGAGTTCGCGCGGAAGTGTCGCATCCTCGACGACTGGTGCCTCAGGGAAAAGCGCGAGCCGTCGACGATCCTGCGAACCGTGAACGTCGGCTTCTACATGGGCGCCGACGAGGCAGCGGCCAGGCGGAACGCCGAGCAGCTGCAGGCCGAATGGGGCGCGGCGCTGGAGACACGCAAGGGCTTTGTCACCGGTACGCCGCAGCAGGTCATCGACCAGGTCGCGGCGTACGCGAAGGCAGGGGCCGCCCGCCTGAACATCGCGCTCCGCGCTCCGTACGACTGGGACGCCCTCCATGCCTACGTCGAGGAAGTCCTCCCCGCCTTCGGCGTCAAACGCCCGGGGTGAAGCTCACGCGGCGGACCCTCCTTACCCTTGCCGGGCTCGCGGCGCTCGGCGTCACGACCCCGGCGTGCCGCCAGATGCTCAGGCAGATCCTCTTCTCGCCGGAGGCCACCCCGGCGGCGCCGCCGGCGCCGGTGACCAATCCCCTGACGGCGCGCGGGAAAAGCCTGGTCGCCATGGTCCACGGCCAGGACGTGCCGGCGATGGTGCACCGAGCGGTGGAGCTGATCGGCGGTATCGAGCGGCTCGGCCTCAGGGGAGCGCGCACGCTCGTCAAACCCAACGTCGTGTCGGGCGAGGCGCCACCGGCGACGACGGATCCTCGGGTTGTGAAGGCCGTGGCCGAGCTGGCCAGGGCGGCGGGAGCCGCACACCTCGCGGTCGGGGACATGTCGGCGGTCCTGGCGCTGCCCACCCGCCCGAACCTCGAGCGGACCGGAATCGCCCGGGTCGCCAGGGAGGTCGGCGCCGAGTTGCTGGCCTTCGATGATGGCGAGTGGCTGGAGGTGCGGTCGGCCCGCGCCGAGTTCGCGACGCGGGTCTTCGTCGCGAAGGCCGCCTACGAGGCCGACCGGCTCATCAGCGTGCCGGTCATCAAAACGCACCGGAGCGCCAGCTATAGCTGCGCCCTCAAGAACACCGTCGGGTGCGTCCACGGGAAGAACAAGCCCTGGGCCTATGGGTCAGCCGGGTGGGAGCCGGCTGTGGCCGAGCTGAACCTGGCCGTCCGTCCGCACCTCTTCGTGGTGGACGGCCTCCAGAGCATGGTGGCGGGCGGGCCCTGGTCGGGCGAGGCGGCGCCGACCCGCGTGATCCTGGCGAGCGGCGACCCGATCGCCACCGACGTCGCCGCCCTGGGGATCCTCACGACGGTCGGGCGGTCGGAGCTCGTGACCTCGAAGGGCGTCTGGGAGCAGACCCAGATCCACCGGGCCATTGCACTGGGGCTCGGCGCCCGCGGCCCCGACGGGGTCGAGCTTCTCGCCGAAGACATGACGGGCGCCGACGCCGGGTTCGCCCGGCTCGTGGACAAGGTCCGGCGCGCCGCGGGCCTCGGATAGGAGCGTGTCGGAGCAATGCCCTTCGAGCGCGGGCTTCGCCCGCGCACCGGATGCCTGGGGGAGCCCTCGGTGGGGGCCGTCGAGGCCCCCACCGATTGTCC
>JACQWB010000196.1 GCA_016209385.1 Candidatus Rokuibacteriota bacterium | reverse complement strand
TCGTGGCTCTCCTCGCCTACGGCTCGTCGGTAGCCCCTCGGCTCGAACTGCAACGGGGGAGGTTCGGAAGGGGCGGGTACCCGCGCCACACCCGCGCGCCAGCGCGGGGGGTCGGCGTGGGTGGCCCCCCTCCGAGCAAGCTCACGTCCGGCGCCGCGGGTCGACGAGGTCCCGGACACCGTCGCCGAGCAGGTTGCAGCAGAACACGGCGAGCATCAGCGCCAGGCCGGGGAAGAAGGAGACCCACCATTCCCCGGAGACCATGAACGCGGCGCCGTCCGCGACCATGATGCCCCACTCCGGCGTGGGCGGGCGCACGCCGAGGCCGATGAACGAGAGGCCGGCGGCGTTGAGGATCGCCCATCCCATGTTGAGCGACGCCTGGACCGTCATGGGCGGCAGGCAGTTCGGGAAGAGATGGACGGCGAGGATGCGGGCGGAGCCGTTCCCCGCGAGCCGGGCCGCTTCGACGAAGCCAGCCTCGCGCCGCACGTTGACCTCGGCGCGCGCCATGCGGGCGTAGAACGGGAAGTTGATAATCGCGGTCGCGTAGACGATGTTGGCGACCGTCGTCCCGACCGCCGCGATGATCCCCATGGCGAGGACGAAGAGCGGGAACGCCATGATCGTGTCCACCAGGCGCGACACGATGCGCTCCGTCCAGCCGCCGTAGAAGCCGGCGCACGCGCCCGCCACGCTCCCCAGGGCGAAGGAGAGCGCGACCGCCGACAGCGAGATGGCGAGGTCGAGCCGGGTCGCGACGATCACGCGGCTCAAGATGTCTCGGCCCACGTGGTCGGTTCCGAACCAGTGGGCGCGGGATGGGGACTCGAGCTTGTGGCCGGCATCGCTCGCCAGCGGGTCGTAGGGGGCGATCCAGGACCCCAACGCGGCGAGCACCGCGAACAGGAGGAGCAGCGCGAAGGCGCCCAGGGTCAAGGGGTTTTCGGTGAGGACGTAGCGCGCGTGGCGAAGGAAGGGCCTCATGTCTCGATCCGGACCCGCGGGTCGATGACCCCGTAGAGGACGTCGATCAGCAGGTTCAGAATGACGTAGAGCAGGGCCATCGCGAGCACGAACCCCTGGACGGGGGCGTAGTCCGATGCGATCACGGCTTCGAGGGCGTACGAGCCGATCCCCGGCCAGGCGAAGATCTTCTCGACGACGACGTTGACGCCGAGGAGGAAGGCGAAGACGCCGCCGAGGGTCGTGACGACCGGGAGGAGCGCGTTGCGCAGGGCGTAGGCGTACAGGATCGTCGCCGGCGCGAGCCCGTTCGCCCGCGCGGTCCGGACGAAATCGCTCGCGAGCACGCCGAGCATGGCCGCGCGCGTCATGCGCGCGATGGGCGCCATGGCGGCCAGGCCGAGGGTGAGGACGGGGAGTACCAGCTGCCGCGCGGATGCCCAGAAGAGGGCGGCATCCCCCATCAGCAGGCTGTCGAGGAGGAACGCGCCCGTGACCGTCTTCGGGGGCGCCGCGAACGGATCCAGGCGTCCGAGCGGTGCGGGAGCCAGCCCGAGGAGGTAGTAGAAGACGTAGACGAGCAGGAGGCCGGTGAAGAAGATCGGGAGCGAGTTTCCCGAGGTCGTGAGGACGCGGCCCAGGTGGTCGATCCAGGATCCGGGCCGCGTGGCAGCCAGGATGCCCATGGGGACCGCGACGGAGATCGCGAAGAGGAGCCCGCAGAGCGTGAGCTCGAGCGAGGCCGGGAGCCGGGAGAGCAGGTCGGAAAGGACGGGCTGCCCGGTCGTGAGGGAGGTGCCGAGATCGCCCCGGACCAGGTCCCGCACGTAGAGCAGGAACTGCTCGGGCAGGCTCCGGTCGAGCCCCAGCTTGACCCGGATCTCCTCGATCGCCTGGCGGGTCGCGGCCGGGCCCGCGAAGTAGGCGGCGGGATCGCCGGGCAGGGCGCGGTTGAGGAGGAACGTCACCACGACGACCCCGACGATGCCGGGGGCCGCGGTGAGCAGGCGGCGGCCGATCAGTCGGATCACAGGCTCGTCTCGCCCGTCGAGTTTCGCCTCGCGGGGCGGCGCCGCGCCGCCGTCGACACGGGACCGGCCGGGTGCGGTAGCGTCAGGTCAGTTCTTCGCGAGCGGGCGGAAATCGAGCTGGCGGTGGAACCAGTACTGGTAGCCGGTGACGTTTTTCTGCATCGCCACGTCCATGTTCGGCTGGAAGAGCGGCACCTTGGGGACGTCCGCCAGCGCGATCTTGGTGAACTCCCGGACCAGCTCGGCGTATTTCTTGGGATCGGATTCGAAGCGCGCGGCTTCGATGAGCCTGTCCATGTCCGGGTTCTGATAGGAGCTGGTGTTGAACAGGGAGTTCTGGCCGTGGTAGCCCCAGAGGAAGAAGTACTCCGGATAGTTCAGCCATCCGCCGAACTGGCTGATGAAGATCGGCAGGTCCTTCTTCAAGAGCGCCGCCCGCCAGTTGGCGCCGGGGATCTTGTTGATCGTCGCCTTGATCCCGATCTGCACCAGGGCCTCCTGGACGAGGACCGCGACGGGCTCGTTCACGGTCGCGAACCCGGCGTTGAACGCGAGCGTGGTCTCGAAGCCGTTGGGGTACCCCGCCTCGGTCAGCAGCGCCTTGGCCTTGGCGATGTCCGTCCTGTAGGGTGAGAGCGACGGGTCGTGGCCGAAGGTGTTGGTGGCGATCGGGACGGTGAGGAGGGCCCCCCGGCCGAAGGCGGCGGTCTCGAAGATCTTCTCGCGCGGGATGGCGTACGCGACGGCCTGGCGCACCTTGACGTTAGCGAAGGGCGGGTTCTTCGCGTTCATCCCGATGTAGTTCATCGCGTTCTCGACCGGCGTGCCGACGACCGTCAGCTTGCCGGCCCTGGCCATCTCGGCGAAGTCCTTCGGCGGGAGGTCGAGCGAGATGTCCGCGTCGCCGCGCTCGAGGAGCGCCCGGCGGCTCCCCGCCGAGGGGACCTCGCGGACGATCACGCGCCTGATCTTCGGGAGCGGCCCCGACCTCCACTCGTCGAAGCGCGCGTAGACGGTCTCCTGACCGGGCTTCCAGGAATCGAGCCGGTACGCGCCGCCGCCGGCCTCGTTGTTCTTCAGCCACTCCATCGCCCACGGGTCGCTCGCGGTGGCGTGCTTCCGCGCGAGGGTCGAGTTGATGATGACCGGCACGGGGACGGCCAGATCCGGCATCGTCCACTTGTCCCGCCGGAGGAAGTTGATGCGAAACGTGTGGTCGTCGACGACCACGAACTGCTCGGGCTTCTCGAGCGAGCCGGCCCGCATCTGGAACGTCGGGAACCCGCCGACGCTGACCGCGCGGTCGAAGGACCACTTGACGTCCCGCGCGGTCACCGGCGTGGCGTCATGGAACTTGGCGTCCCGCCGGAGCCTGAACGTCACCGACATGCCGTCGGGCACGACCTGCCAGCTCTCGGCCAGCTCGGGCTTGAGGACCGTGTAGTCGTAGGATCGGGTCCCGTCGGGGAGGGTCTTGCTCCCGTAGGTGATGAGCCGGTCGTAGAGGTTCCACGACGCGCCGTAGGTCTGGAAGTTGGCGCCGACGCCGTGGATGTCCATGCTGTTGGGGCCGCCCTCGGCCAGCACGAGGAGCGTGTCGGTCCGGCCCTGGCCGAGCGCCGGCAGCGTTGCGGCGAGGGTGACAACGGAGAGGAAAACGAATGCCAGCCCGAGTGGTCTCAGCGTGATCTTCATCTCGGCCCTCCTCCAGCGGTAGCGACGACCGCTGGGTCCGTCGGCTGCCGTTGACCCGCGGCTACAATAGCACGGGGCGGCGGGAGTTGCCAGGGCTCGCCGCTCGCGCTCGGCCCGGCCAGGGCCTTGACAGTCCCCCCATCCCCGGCTAGACTCCAGCCCTCAACGCGGTGATGTACACCTCCGTCGTTCGCGAGCGACTCCGACTCCGGGCCCTGCGGGTCAGCCGCTGCGTGTACGAGCGGCTCCCCGAGCGGGGTGCGCTCGCCGCCATCGTCCACAGCGCCTTCCGCCGCGTGGCGAATCTCCGCCTGGACTCGGGCGACCTGCTCAGCCTCTCGGCGCCCGAGGTCGCGCTCGCGCCGAACGCGATCGCGCTCGATCTCGAGCCCGGTCTGACGCTGGAGGCCCTCGCGGTCGAGCGCGGCCGGCCGGCGACGCTCTCCTCCGGGGCGCTCCGGATCCCCGGGATCGGCCTCGAGGTGACCCTTGCCGGCGCGGTCGGGTGGGAGCCGCGGCCGCGCATGGCGCGCGTGTCCCGGGGCGAGCTCGCCGTTCGCCAGCGCGAGGCGCGCGGGGTCGCGATCGCCGATGGCGTGGCGGAGTCGCTCCTGCCCCTGCTGTGGCTGCGCGACGCCCGCGGGAGTGCCGAGCCGGGCCGTCCCGCGGTTGCCGCTGGGGTCGCCGCGGCGCGCCTCGGCGACGGCGCCGCTCGGAGCGATGCGGATGCCGTCAGCGACGGTGCCGCCGGCCTCGCCGGGCTCGGGCCCGGCCTGACGCCCTCGGGTGACGACCTTCTCGCGGGGTTCGCTGCGGCGTGGAGGCTCGCGGGGGAGGCGACCCAGCTTCCGGATCGGAAGATCGCTCGGACGGCGACCGCGATCCTGAGCGGCGCGTCGGGCCGCACCTCCGAGCTGGGCGGCGCCTGGCTCGCTCACGCCGTCGAGGGTGAGGTTGCCGAGCCCATGGGCGAATTCTTCACGGCGCTCGCTGCGGCGGGCGCCGACGGGCTGGCACCCGCCGTGCGCCGCGTCCTGGCCCTCGGCGCCACGTCCGGAACGGACTGGCTCGTGGGCGCGCTGCTCGGGATCGAGGCGGTGCTCTCGGATCACGCCCGGGAACGGCCGTGAGGGGCCGCGCCCGCTGGCCTCGGGGAGCCGGGCGGTGACCGGCGCCAACCGGAAGGCCCTCGAACGGCTCCTCTCCACGCACCCGGAGCTAGTCGACGTCCGCCCGGCCGTCGAGGTGATTCCGGGAATGACCCGGGACACGCTGCTCCACGCGGGCCCGCCGATCGCCTGGGAGCGCATGAGCGGCCCGCTCCGGGGCGCCGTCATCGGGGCGCTCCTCTACGAGGGCTTCGCCGGGACTCCCGAGGAAGCCGATCGGCTGGCCGCGTCGGGCGCGGTGCAGTTCGACCCGTGCCACCACCGCAGCGCCGTCGGCCCGATGGCCGGCGTGGTCAGCGCGTCCATGCCCGTGTTCGTCGTCGAGAATGTCACCCACGGCAACCGCGCCTACGCCACGCTGAACGAGGGGCTCGGGAAGGTCCTCCGGTTCGGCGCCTACGCCACGGAGGTGATCGAGCGGCTGCGCTGGATCGAGCGCGCCCTCGGTCCGGCGCTGAGCGAGGCGATCCGGCGCGGCGGGAGCGTGGACATCCAGTCGCTGATCGGCCAGGCGCTGCAGATGGGCGACGAGTGCCACAACCGCAACCGCGCAGCCTCGGCGCTCCTCGTCAAGACCCTGGCGCCCCAGCTCGCCGCCCTTGACCTGCCGGCGGTCGAGCGCGCGCGGATCCTCGCGTTCCTCGGCGGCAACGAGCACTTCTTTCTCAACCTCGGGATGGCAGCCTGCAAGGCTGCGCTGGACGCCGCCCACGGGATCCCGGGGAGCACCATGGTGACGGCCATGGCGCGCAACGGCACCGACTTCGGAATCCGGGTCAGCGGGCTCGGCGATCGCTGGTTCACGGCTCCCGCTGAGACGCCGGTCGGCCTCTATTTTCCCGGCTTCGGCCCCGATGACGCCAACCCGGACCTGGGCGACAGCGCGATCACTGAGACCGCGGGGCTCGGCGCCTTTGCGATGGCTGGCGCCCCGGCTATCGTTCAGTTCGTCGGCGGCACGGTCGCGGACGCGCTCCGCTCTACCCAGCTCATGTACGAGATCACGCTCGGCGAGAGCGAGACGTACCGTCTGCCGGTCCTCGATTTCCGCGGCACCCCGACGGGCATCGACGCGCGTCTCGTGATGCAGACGGGCATCCTCCCGCAGATCAACACGGGCATCGCCCATCGCCGGCCGGGCGTCGGCCAGATCGGGGCGGGGTTGGTGCGGCCGCCGCTCGCGTGCTTCGAGCAGGCCTTGCGCGAGGCCGCGACGGCCGCGGCACGGGGGACCGGGTGAGCGCGGCGGGAGCGCGGATCGTCGTGGCGCTGGGCGGGAACGCGATCCTGCGCTCGAAGGAGCTCCACAGCTACGCCGATCAGTTCGAGAACGTGCGGCGCACCTGCCACCAGGTGGTGCAGCTCATCGCGGAAGGCGACCAGCTCGTCCTGACCCACGGGAACGGGCCGCAGGTGGGCAACCTGCTGATCCAGAACGAAGCGGCCGCCCACCTCGTTCCCGCGGTCCCCCTGGACGTGTGCGGCGCCGAGACCCAGGGCCAGATCGGCTACATGATCCAGCAGGCGCTCCGAAACGAGCTGGCCGCCCGCGGCCTGGCCCGCCCGGTGGTCAGCCTGGTCACTCAGGTGCTGGTGGACGCCGACGACCCCGCGTTCGCGATGCCGACGAAGCCGATCGGCCCGTTTCTCCCGCGCGAGGTCGCGGAGGAGCGGACGCGCGAGAAGGGAGAGACCTGGGCGGAGATCGATGCCCGGGGCTGGCGAAAGCTCGTTCCGTCGCCGCACCCCATCGGGATCGTCGAGGCGGACGCGATCCATACCCTGCTCGACGCCGGGGCGGTCGTCGTGGCCTGCGGGGGCGGCGGGGTGCCGGTGCTGCGCCGCCCGGACGACCGCCTCGCGGGCGTCGAGGCGGTGGTGGACAAGGACCTGGCGGCGGCTCGCCTCGCGCTCGAGATCCGTGCCCGGGCTCTCTTGATCCTGACCGACGTGCCCGGCGTGGCGCTCGACTTCGGCAAGCCGAGCCAGCGCTTCCTGGGCCGCGTGAGCCTCGCCGACCTGGAGAAGCACCTCGTGCACGAGCCGTTCTCGGCCGGGAGCATGGGGCCGAAGGTGCGCGCGGCCTACCGCTTCGTCCACGACGGCGGCGGCCAGGCGACCATCTGCGCGCTCGAGGACGCGCTGGCGGGACTCCGCGGGGACGCCGGGACAGTGATCGTGCGCGGCGAGCGCGCGTGAGCGGGAGGAGGCGGCAATGCCCAGCGTGAGCGTGGAGGCGGAACCGTACGAGTTCGTGTTCGAGCCCTCCCAGACCGCGCTGCTCGTGATCGACATGCAGCGCGACTTCGTCGAGCCCGGGGGCTTCGGCGAGATGCTCGGGAACGACGTCGCGCCGCTCCGCCGGGCCGTGGCGCCGGCGCGCCGGGTGCTGGAGGCGTTCCGCCGGGCGCACCTGAAAGTCGTCCACACCCGGGAGGGCCACCGGCCCGACCTGTCGGACTGCCCGCCGTCGAAGCGGGCGCGCGGGCGGCTCAAGGTCGGGATCGGGGACCCGGGTCCGATGGGCCGGATCCTCGTGCGGGGCGAGTACGGCCACGACATCGTCGACGACCTCAAGCCGCTCCCCACCGAGCCCGTGATCGACAAGCCGGGCAAGGGCGCGTTCTATGCGACCGATCTGGAGCTGGTGCTCCGCGACCAGGGGATCCGGAGCCTCGTCGTGACGGGCGTCACGACGGAGGTCTGCGTCCAGACCACCGTCCGCGAGGCCAACGACCGCGGGTACGAATGTCTCGTGCTCGAGGACTGTGTCGCCTCCTACTTCCCCGAGTTCCAGGCGGCGGCCCTCAAGATGATCAAGGCGCAGGGCGGCATCTTCGGGTGGGTGTCCACGTCGGCCAGGCTCTTGCGGGCCCTCGAAGGGCTCGGGTAGAGGCGAAGGGGGGATCATGGAACAGGCGCGGGTCCGGTGGTGGGTGGCGGGGGACTGGGACGCGTTCTTCGGCCTCGCACGAACAGCGTCCTCAACATCCTGGTCCTCTCGGGGCTCATGCTCTTCCTCATCGAGCTGCCGAGGGAGATCGTCTTCGGGCGCATCATCCCCGCGGTCGGCCTGTCGCTGATCGTCGGGAAGCTCACGCGGCAGGAGCCGGCGAGCTGAGCGAGGGCGATGCTGAACACCCGCGAGAGCTTCCGCTCGGCGCTGGAGCGCCTGCACCGGTACGCGGCTGACTCGCCGGAGCGGCGGCCCGCCTTCGGGCTGCGCCTGCCGGAGATTCACCGTGGGGAGCTCGAGGCGGTTCGGGAGGCGCCGCCGCTCGGTCGGGGGACCGCCGGCCCCGGGCTCACGATCGCGGGCGCGGCGGCGCGCATCCGGGAAGGGCGCCTCACGGCCAGGGAGCTCGTCGAGCAGTGCATCGAGAGGATCCACCGGTTGAACGGCTCGCTCCGGGCGTTCACGTGCGTGCTGGAGGAAGAGGCGCGGCGTCAGGCGGCGGCCCTGGACGCGGAGGCCCGCGCCGGCAGCGTGCGCGGGCCGCTCCACGGCGTCCCGGTGGCGGTCAAGGACGTCATCCACGTCGCAGGCGTTCCGACCACCGCCAGCTCGCGCGCGATGACGGACGTCCTGCCCGAGCACGATGCCGCCGCGGTCGCGCGCCTCCGCGCGGCGGGCGCCGTCATCGTCGGCAAGACCGAGACCCACGAGTTCGCCCTGGGCGTCACGACGCCCCAGAGCCGCAACCCGTGGGACCCGAGCCGGCTCCCCGGCGGCTCGAGCGGCGGCTCCGCGATCGCCCTGGCCACGGGCATGAGCCTGGGCGCGCTCGGGACAGACACGCGCGCGTCGATCCGGATGCCGGCGGCCCTCAGCGGGGTGGTGGGGTTCAAGCCGACCTTCGGCCTGGTCTCGACCTGGGGCGTCGTGACCCTCTCGTGGAGCATGGACCACGTGGGGCCGATGGCGACGACGGTGGAGGATGCGGCGCTCCTGCTCAACGCGCTGGTCGGCCACGATCCCCGGGATCCGGCGTCGGTGGACCGCCCGCGCGAGGACTTCACCCGCTACCTCGGCCGGAGGGTCGAGGGGCTCACCGTCGGGGTCCCGGCCGCGTGCCTGGCCGACTGCGACGGGGAGGTGAAGGAGGCGTTCGCGCGGGCGGAGGCGACGCTGGCCGAGCTGGGCGTGCGCGTCGTGTCGACGGCGGAGCCCCGCCACGAGGAGCTGGAGGCGGCGAACGCCGCGGGGCTGATCGTGAGCCGCTGCGAGGCCGCCTCCTTCCATCGCGAGCGCTTCGCCGCCCGCAGTGCGCTCTACACGCGCGATGTCTTCGAGCAGCTCGACGAGGCCCACGGGGTGCCGGCGGTCGACTACCTGCAGGCCCAGCGGCTCCGCCGCGAGTTCGCGGAGCGGATGCTCCGCGGCTTCGAGGGCATCGAAGCGCTGGCGATGCCGACAGCGCCGGTCCCGGCGCCGAAGGCCGACGAGGCCGAGCGCTACCTGACGATCCTCTCCCGGAACTGCGTGCCGTGGAGCTTCGTCGGCTTTCCGGCGATCTCGCTGCCCTGTGGCAGGACCGCGGAGGGGCTTCCCATCGGCCTCCAGCTCGTGGGCGCGCCGTTCGCGGACGGCCTGGTGCTCGCGCTGGCGTCGGCGTTCGAGGCGATGCGCGGTCCCGCGGCGGGCTGAGCCGGGTGACCGCGGCCTCGGAGGACGGAATGGCGCTGAGCATCGAAGCGGCGAATCGCGAGGCGCTCGAGCGCCTGTGCCGCGCCCGGCCCATGTGGACCGCGGTCCGGCTGGCGCGTGACGCGATGGGGCTCGGCGGACAGGCGCTGCTCCACGCCGGGCCGCCGATTGAGTGGGAGCGCATGTGCGGGCCCATGCGGGGCGCCGTGATCGGGGCGGTGCTCTACGAAGGGTGGGCGGCCACCCCGGCCGATGCCGAACGGCTGGCCGCCTCCGGGGAGATCCGGTTCGACCCGTGCCACTCGCGCGGTGCGGTCGGCCCCATGGCGGGGGTCATCTCCCCGAGTACTCCGGTCATCGTCGTCGAGGACCCGGTGAACGGGACGGCGGCGTACACCTTCATCGCCGACGGCCCGTGGGGGCATCAGCTCAGGTTCGGGGCCCACGGGCGAGAGACGCTGGCCGGCCTCGCGTGGATCCGCGACATCGTGGCGCCCGCCTTCGAGGCTGTGCTGGAACGCGAAGGCCCCGTGGACCTGGCGAGCCTCATGGCCCAGGCGCTCAGCATGGGCGACGAGATGCACATGCGCAACGCCGCCGCCACGGGCCTCCTGGCCCGCGCCCTGGCCGCGCCCCTGGTGGCCGCGGTCCCGGACGCGGCGCGCCTCGAGGCGATCATGCGCTTCCTGACGCGCGACAATGACCAGTTCTTCCTCGGCTGGGCGATGTGCGCCGCCAAGGCCGCGGCGCTCTCCATCGAGGGGATCGCCGGCTCCACGGTGGTCTCGACGATGGCGCGGAACGGCGTGGAGTTCGGGATCCGGGTCGCGGGGCTCGGGGACGAGTGGTTCACGGGTCCCGCGAGCGTGGTGGCCGGCCTCTACTTTCCCGGGTTCGCGGCCGGGGACGCCAACCGCGACATCGGCGACTCGGCGATCATGGAGACGTGCGGCCTGGGCGGCATGGCGATGGCCGCCTCGCCGGCGGTCCAGCGGATCGTCGGGGCCAAGTCGTTCGCGGAGGCCGTCAGCACGACGCGGAGCATGGCCGAGATCTGCGTCGGGTCCAACCCGCGCTTCGCCCTGGCGCCGCTGAATGGCCAGGGGACGCCGACCGGCATCGACATCCGAAAGGTGGTCCAGGCCGGCATCGTTCCCCCCATCAATACCGCCATCGCACACCGGGAGGCGGGGCGGATGATCGGCGCGGGGATCTCGACCCCGCCGCTGGAACCGTTTGTCAACGCGCTGGTCGCCTTCGGGAAGCGCTATGCCGCCTGAGCCATTGACGGCCTCGGTCGACGGAGGGGAGTAGCGGTGGCGGTCAGGGCGGTCGTCTGGCGTTCCTACTACCAGGACTCGATGATCCTGATGCGCATCGCGGAGTCGCTCCGCGCGTTGCCCGGCGTCCGCGAGGCCGCGGTCCTCATGGGGACGCCGGCGAACCATGAGCTGCTGGCCGCGGCGGGCCTCGCGACACCCGAGACCAAGGCCGCGACCCCCGGCGACCTGGTCCTCGCGGTCGCCGCGAGCACCGACGCCGAGGCTCAAGCCGCGCTCGACGCGGCGAAGGGGCTCTTCGACGCGCGCCGGCGGGAGCGCGAGGCGACGGGGCGGATCCTGCCCCGGACACTCGAGTCGGCCCTCCGCCAGCTTCCCGACGCCAACCTCGTGAGCATCTCGGTCCCCGGCGCCTACGCCAAGTTCGAGGCGATGCGTGGCCTCCGGCGCGGCCTCCACGTCTTCCTCTTCAGCGACAACGTCTCGCTGGCAGACGAGGTCGAGCTCAAGCAGGTGGCGGTGCGCCGCCGGCTCCTGTGCATGGGCCCGGACTGCGGCACGGCGTACCTGAACGGGGTGGGCCTCGGCTTCGCCAACGTGGTGGCGCGCGGCCGCGTCGGGTGCGTGGCGGCCTCGGGCACAGGACTTCAGGCCGTGGCCTCGCGCCTCGCGGCGCTCGGCGAAGGGGTGTCGCACGGGATCGGGGTCGGCGGCCGGGACCTCTCGGCCGAGGTGGACGGCGCGATGACGAAGCTCGCGCTGGAGGCGCTGGCCGCGGACCCGACGACCGAGGCGGTCATCCTGATCTCGAAGCCGCCGGCCGCCAGCGTGCTGCCGGGACTCGAGGCGACGATCCGGAAGGTCGGCAAGCCCATCGTCGTCTCCTGTCTCGGCGCCGCCGCCCGCGGCGACGGCTCGGCCCGGTGGGTGACGACGCTCGAGGACGCGGCGGACGCCGCCGTTGCACTCCTCGACGGACGGTCCTGGGCCCCGCGGGCCTTCAGCGATCCGGTCGCCGTCCGCACGCGGCTGGCGCGGCTCCGCGCCGACACGACCCGGCGGGGCGCCGGCCTCCTCGGCCTCTATACGGGCGGGACGCTGGCCCACGAGGCCAGGCTCCTTCTGGAGCCCCTGCTCGGCCCGATCGCCTCCAATGTCGGCGCCGGGGGCGAGGCCGGACCGCATCGGATCCTGGATCTCGGCGCCGACGAGTTCACCGTGGGCCGCCTCCACCCGATGCTCGATCCCGAGGGGCGCGCGGCGAGAGTGCGGGAGGCCGGGCGGTCAGCCGGCGTCGGTGTCGTGCTCGTGGACCTGGTCCTCGGGCGCGGCGTTCACGCTGATCCGGCGCGCCCGCTCGCCGCCGCGATCGAGGACGCCCGGCGGGCGGCCGCGGCCGACGGCCGCTCGCTGCTGGTGGTCGCGTCCGTCGTGGGCACGGAGCGCGACCCCCAGGGGTTGGGCGCTCAGGTTGGGGCCCTGGAAGCGGCCGGTGCGGAGATGGTCCCGTCGAACGCCCAGGCGGCCCGCTTTGCCGCGCTGGCGCTGAACCCGAGCCTCGAAGCCGAGCTTCTCGGAGACGCGCGATGAGTGTCGAACAGTTGCTGGGTCAGCCGCTCCGCGTGATCAACCTGGGACTCGAGCTGTTCGCGCGCGAGCTGGAAACCGACGGGGTGCCGGTGGTCCACGTGGACTGGCGGCCGCCCGCCGGGGACCCGAGCGTGGCTGCGCTGCTGGCCCGGCTCGAGGACGACGCGGAGGAGTCGGCGGGATAGCCGGCGCGCGCCGGGTTCAGGCGCAACCGGACCGCGGCGTCCCGGGCTCCTGGCGCAGGATGAGGCTACAGCCGAAGGTGGCGGGCTGCTTCCGGTACTCCTCGAGGGTGGCGCGGAGGCGGGCGAGGGTTCGGTCCCGCCTGGCGAGGCCGATCCCGTAGATCGCGAGGTCGTTGACGAGCCGCACGTAGAACAGGTGCGGATGGTCCTTGCTGTCGCGCATGCAGGCTGACGGCTTGTGGGCCATGCGCAGGAGGGGACCGAGGGCCGTCACGTATTCGGTGAGAACCGGCTCGTCACGGAGTTCCCGCGGCACCTCCGGGAAGCGCGCGAGGAGTTCGTCCACGGTCATCGGGGCGGGCGGGCCCGCCGAGGCGTCCCGGGGGCTCGGCGAAAACCGGATCTGGATCGGCACGACAGTACTATAACCTCTGCGGTCCGCCCGGACAAGCCTTCGGCTGCGGCGCCAGCCGTTTCGGATCTTCGCCCAGGATGATGTGGCCGCACGACCGAAATAGCACGGGAAAGCCGCGATCCGGGGCTCGTGAGCCAGCGGGCCCGATCTTCCGAGGGCTGAGTGGGGCCGCCGGCGCGGCCGAGGGAAACACGGGGCTGATCCCCGCCAGTCGCTCCGGGGGGCGGAGGC
>JACQWB010000195.1 GCA_016209385.1 Candidatus Rokuibacteriota bacterium | reverse complement strand
TTCGGAAGGGGGGCGGAGCCCCCCTCCGAGGAAGCTCACGGGTTGAACAGGACCTGCTCCACCTCGCCGGAGGGTGAGAAGAGGACGCGGAGCACGAAGGGGGAACGGCTCCGGAGCGACTGCGCGAAGCGGAGGTCTCGATACTCGACGACCGCGCGGTTCCCGTCCTCGCGCAGCGCCACCACCGGGAAGCGGGCGAACCAGAGGAAGGTCTGGACGTCCTTGTGCTCGCGGGCCCGGGCGACCGGCCCATCCGCGGGTCCCTTGGGAAGCCCGGTCAAGGTCACGCCACCGCGCCAGAGCCGGACATCACCCTGCCAGTAGCGGTCCCCGTCCTCGGCAAACCCCTGCCAGCGTAGCGGGTTGAACGGCCACGGGAGCGCCTCGACCCGGCGCGCAGCGACCCCCTGGCTCTGGAGCAGTTCCTCCATGCGGGTGACCGCAGCCGAGTGGTTGAGCGCCATCATCCCGAGGTAGAGGACGATGGCCGCGAGAGCCACCTTCCCGATCACCGCCGCAGACCGGCGCCAGACGAAGCCGGCGACGACGGCGATGAGCAGCGTCAGTGTCAGGAACGGATCGATGATGAAGACGAGATCGAGGGCGGGCCGCGCCCTCGAGAACGGCAGGTAGAGCTGGATCCCGTAGCTCGTGATCAGGTCGAGGAAGAGGTGCCCGATGGCGATCCCGAGGAGGGACAGGCCCGCGAGCGGGCCCCAGCGCCTCTCGGGGCCGACGAAGCGCAGCGCGAAGCCCAGCGCGAACGCCAACCCCACCGCCCCGACGAGGGAGTGGGTCATCCCCCGGTGGGTTTCCAGCGCCACAACGCTCTGGGCCGGGCTCCACAAAACGTCGATATCGGGGAGCATGGCGCCCGCCGTCATGGCCAGCGTGGCCTGATACCCGCAGCGCTGGCGGAAGCCAGCCTGCGCCAGTGCCGCGCCTGCCAGACCGTGGGTGAGCGGGTCCATGCGACCGCGGCTAGCCGATCGAGGGGAGCTTCAGCACGGAGACTTCGGCGAGCCGCGCGCTGACAACCTCGGCGAGTTTCCGGAAGGCAGCGGCCTGGGGCGAGCCGGGCTTGCGAATCACGATGGGAACCCCCTCGTCGCCGCCCTCACGAGTTTCGGGGTCCAGCGGAATCTGGCCAAGGAGCGGCACCCCCATCTCCTCCGAGAGCCGCTGCCCGCCGCCCTCGCCGAAGATCGTCGTTCGCTCGCCGCAGTGGGGGCAGAGGAAGTAGCTCATGTTTTCGACGACCCCCAGGAGCGGGACGTTCATCCGCCGGAACATGGCGATCGCCTTCCGGACATCCAGGAGGGCGACCTCCTGCGGCGTCGTCACGACCACCGCGCCCGAAAGTGGAATTACCTGGGAGAGGGAGAGCTGCGCGTCTCCGGTCCCGGGGGGCATGTCGAAGACGAGATAGTCGAGGGCACCCCAGTTGACGTCCCGCAGGAACTGCTGGATCGCCGAGTGGAGCATCGGCCCCCGCCAGATGATGGGCTCGCCCTCCTTGACGAAAAAGCCGATCGAGATCAGCTTGATGCCGTGGCTCTCCACCGGGATGATCTTGTTGTCGAACATCCCCGGCCGCCCCTTGGCTCCCATCATCAACGGGATGTTGGGACCGTAGACGTCGGCGTCGACGAGGCCGACCCCGGCGCCACTCCGTGCCAGCGCGAGGGCCAGGTTCACAGCCACCGTGGACTTCCCCACGCCGCCTTTCCCGGACGAGACCGCCACCGTCTGCTTCACGTCGGGGATGTACTCCTCCCGCGGCGGCTGCGCGGGCGCCTGCTGAGGCGCGGCGGCATGAGGCGCCGAGGCCATCCTCACCTGGACCTCGACGACCCCCGCGAGCTGCGACACCAGTTTCCGGGCTTTGCTGTGGAGCTCCACCTTTACGTGGGGAGGCTGCGTCGTGAACTCGAGCGTGAACGCGACGCGCCCGCCCTGGACCTCCAGGTTCTTGATCAGGCCGAGGCTGACGATGTCCTTGCGCGCCTCGGGGTCCTGGAGCGTCCGGAGGGACTGGAGGACAGCCTCCTCCGTGACGACGGGAGCACCGGGGTTTGAGCTCATACGGTATCGGGGATCTCGGACTTGAAACCGACAGCTCAGTATAGGGGGCAACTCCCCGTGAGTCAAGGCGATTTTGCCGCAGAAAGCTTGCAAATCGGCCACGGACCTGCTAGAAAGGGAAGTGTTTTCCCCGCCATGGGCATCGGGCCTGATGAGTTTCGGCACGTACTCGGTCACTTCGCCAGCGGTGTGACGGTGGTCACCACCTGGGATGCCGACGGGCGCCCGACCGGCCTCACCGCCAGCGCCTTCACCTCGGTCTCCCTCACACCTCCGCTGGTCCTCGTCTGCGTGGATCAACACGCGCACAGCTACGACGCCTTCCGGACGAACGGTCGGTTCGCGATCAACGTCCTCGCTGCCGGTCAGGAGGCCTTGTCCCGCCACTTCGCCTCCACGCAGGCCGACAAGTTCGAGCGGATCGCGTTCCGGACGGGCGCGTGCGGGCTCCCGCTGCTCCTCGCCGCGCTCGCCCACCTGGAGTGCCGCACCGTCCACACTTATCCCGGAGGCGACCACACGATCTTCGTGGGCGAAGTCGAGGCGGCCACCGTCGGCAACGGCGAGCCCCTCCTGTACTACCGCGGCGGTTACGGCCGCCTCCAGCTCGGAGATCCCCGCTCATGACCATCCCCCTCTCGCGCCCCCCCGTGGACGCCGAGATCAAGGAGGCGGTGCTCGCGGCCATCGACTCTCGCCAGTACATCCTCGGTCCCCACTGCCGGGAGTTCGAGGCTGAACTGGCCCGCTACATCGGCACCCGCCACGCCGTCCTCACCGCCTCGGGCACCGCCGCGCTCTGGCTCAGCCTCCGGGCCCTGGGAATAAAGGCCGGCGACGAAGTCCTCGTCCCCGCTCACACCGCCTTCCCGACCGTGGAGGCGATCCTCGCCGCCGAGGGCACCCCCGTCTTCGTGGACGTGGACGATTCCTACACGCTCGATCCCGCGGACGCGGAGGCACGCATCACGCCGCGCTCGGTCGGGATCATCCCGGTCCACCTGTACGGCCACCCGGCCAGGATCCCCGCGGTCCAGGACCTGTGCGCCCGCTTCGGCCTGTGGTGCCTCGAGGACTGCTGCCAGGCCCACGGCGCCGAGTGGGACGGGAAGAAGGTCGGCGGCTTCGGCCGCGGCGCGGCCTTCTCCTTCTACCCCTCGAAGAACCTGACCGTCATGGGGGACGGCGGGGTCGTCGTCACCAGCGACGACGAGATCGCGACGCGCTGCCGCCGGCTTCGCGACCACGGGCGCCTCAGCAAGGACGTGCACGCGGAAGTGGGCTTCAACCTGCGCTTCAACGAGCTCCAGGCCGCGGTGGGCAGGGTCCTCCTCCGGCGGCTCGAAGCGATGAACGAAAGGCGGCGGGAGCTGGCGCGGAGGTATGCCGAGCGCCTGGCCGGCCTCCCGCTCGTCCTTCCGGCGGAGCAGCCCCGGGCCCGCCACGTCTACCACCTCTACGTCATCCGCACATCCCGGCGCGATGCCCTCGCCCGCTTCCTCAAGGAGCGGGGCATCCAGACGGGGATCCACTACCCGGTCCCCTCCCACCGCCAGCCCGCGGTGGAGCGACTGGCCCCGCCGCCCCTGGCCCGCACCGAGGGGATCGTTCAGGAGATTCTGACGCTCCCCCTCTCGCCCGGCCACACCGACGCCGAGATCGACGAGGTGGCAGCCGCCGTCAGGGAGTTTTTCCGCTCGTGACGGCCCAGACCCGGGCCGGCGGCGATCTGCCCGAGAGAGCAGTGGCCGGCGAGCGAGCGGCAGACGCCGCCGGGCCTGCTTCGAGAAAGGGTGCTACGCGCGATGGGTGAGCCGCTCAGGGTCCTGCACCTCTATCCCAAGGCCGACTACTTCACCGGAGCAGCCGTCCAGCTCTGCGAGCTGGCAAAAGGGCTGGCCGCCCGCGGCCATCACGTGGTGGTAGCCACTCGCCCGAGCCCGATCTGGGCCGACAAGTGCCGCGCGGCTGGCCTCGCCTACGTGCCGCTCCCGATGCGCTCGGCCCTCGATCTCCTCTCGGTCCGGCGGCTCGCTGAGCTCGTTCGGACCCACGACATCCAGATCGTCCACTGCCATAAGGGGCGGGCCCGCACGCTCGCGATTCTCGCCGGGCTCTTCGTGAAGATTCCCGTCTTGATCCTGAACCGCGGGGTCAGCTTCCCCCTGACCCCGTTCAACCGCCTCGGCTACACGACCGGGCGCGTGACCGCCATCGTGGCGGTCTCCCATTCCATCAAGCGGGGGCTGGTGGCGCGGGGTGTTCCCGCGGAGAAGGTCGAGGTCATCTACTCGGGTACCGACACCGACCGCTTCCACTCCGATGTGGACGGCAGCGCGATCCGGCGGGAACTCGGCCTCGCGCCGGACGACTTCCTGATCACGCAGGTCGGCGTCCGGAGCTGGCGCGGGAACGAGGACGTCCTGGAGGCGATGATGCGGCTGGCCCCGCGCGCCCCCCGGGCCCGCCTCCTCTTCGTCGGCGCCCCCGCGCCTCGCATCAAGAGCCTCCTCAACAAGGCTCGAAGCCGCGCGCTCGCGGGTAGGGTCCACGTCTGGGGCCACCGCGAGGACATCCCCCAGATTCTCACTGCGAGCGATGGCGTCGTGGATGCCTCCTATGCCGGCGCCGGGCTCACGGGCTCGCTCCGCGAAGCCCTCGCGGTGGAAACGCCCGTGATCGGCACCGCACTGGAAGGCATCCCCGAGCTGATCCAGGACGGCGAGACCGGCCTCCTCGTTCCACCCCGCAACCCAGAAGCGCTGGCCCAGGCCATCCTCCGACTGATGGAGAACCCGGTGCGGGCCAAGGAGATGGCGCGGGCGGGCCGGAAGCAGGTGGAGGCGCTGTTCTCCACCCGGGCCAAGGTCGAGCTCACCGAGCGGCTCTACCTCCGCCTGCTCGCCGCGCGATCATGACGGACCGGCTCGCCCTCTTCGCGCGCCTCCTCGCGTACCTGCGCCCCTACTGGGCCTGGCTCGTCCTCGGAGGCGGGCTGGCGCTGGTCGTGGCCGCCATGGACGGGATGATCGCCTGGCTCGTCAAGCCGGCGATGGATGAGATCTTCCTCAAGCGCGACCTCCTGATGCTCAAGCTGATCCCGCTCGCCCTCCTCGGCGCCTACTTGGTCAAGGGCTGCTGCCGCTACGCCCAGTCCTACCTGATGGCCGCGGTCGGCGAGCGCGTCATTGCCACGCTCCGGCGCGACCTCTACACGCACATCCAGGGGATGCCGCTCGCGTTCTTCTCCGGCCTTCACTCGGCGGAGCTGATGTCGCGCGTCGTCAACGACGTGAACCGGCTGGCGCGGCTCTCTTCCCAGGTCCTCGTGATGGCGATCCGCCAGGTCGCCACGATCGTCGCCCTCCTGGCGGTCATGCTGGCCCGGGAGTGGGTCCTGACCCTGATCGCCGTCGTGATCTTTCCGTTCGTGGGAGTCACGGTCCGGGCCATCGGGCGCAATCTCTACAAGATCAACAAGCGCTCCCAGGAGAAGATCGCCGAGCTGACCGTGGTCCTCCAGGAGTCCTTCGTCGGCACCAAGATCGTCCAGGCCTTCGGCCGCGAGGCTCACGAGCGGGAGCGCTTCGAGCGGGTGAACCAGCGCCTGCTCGACCTTTCCCTCAAGGACCACCGGACCGACGAGATCACCGAGCCCCTCATGGAGGTGCTCGGGGCGCTGGGAATGATGGGGGCGCTCTGGTACGGCGGCTACCAGGTCATCCAGGGGCAGATGACGCCGGGGACGTTCTTCTCCTTCACGGCGGCGGTGATCCTGCTCTACGGGCCGGTGCGCAAGCTCTCACGGATCGCCAACACCGTGCAGCAGTCCACCGCCTCGGTCGAGCGCGTCTTCGAGCTCCTGGACACCCCGCCCACCATCGTGGACCGGCCGGGCGCGACCCCGCTGCCCGGGTTCAGCGACCGGATCGAGTTCGACCGGGTCATCTTCCGCTACCCCGACGGCGACGCGCCCGTGCTGAGCGACATCAGCCTGACCGTGAAGAAGGGGGAACTGGTCGCCTTTGTGGGGATGAGCGGCGCGGGGAAGACGACGCTGATGGACCTGCTCCCGCGCTTCCACGACGTCATCGCCGGTCGCATCCTCGTGGACGGCCACGACATCCGGGAGGTGACGCTGGCTTCGCTCCGCGCCCGGATCGGCATCGTCACGCAGGAGACGTTCCTGTTCAACGACACCGTCTTCTACAACATCGCCTACGGCAAACCGGAGGCTCCTCCCGAAGAGGTCGAGCGCGCCGCCCGGCAGGCCCACTGCCACGACTTCATCGCGGCCATGCCCGAGGGCTACCGGACCCATGTCGGGGAGCGCGGGGTCAGGCTCTCGGGAGGCCAGCGCCAGCGCCTCGCCATCGCCCGGGCGTTTCTCAAGGATCCGTCGATCCTGATCCTGGACGAGGCCACCTCGGATCTGGACGCCGAGAGCGAGTTGATGGTCCAGCAGGCGCTCACCGACCTGATCAAGGGCCGGACCGTCCTGGTGATCGCGCACCGGCTGTCCACGGTCCGGAACGCGGATCGCATCTACGTGATCCACGACGGCCGGATCGCCGAGGTCGGGCGCCACGAAGAGCTGCTTGCCGGCGACGGGATCTACCGGCGGCTCTACGCGCTCCAGGTGGACCCCGCCTTCCGCTGATTACTCCTCTTTTATTCGGCGCCAACGGGTGGCACGCCGATGGGGCCGGGCCCCCGACGCCGCAGGCGTGGGGAGGGGGCGTGCAACGGGGTCCCTACACCGGGCGGGGTTCGAGCACGGCGGGGGTGATCGGCGGGACAGGACCCGTTGGCGCCGACCCTACGGCTCGCGGAAGCGGTTGACGATGGGCAGGCGCCAGTCCTTGCCGAAGGCGCGCGGCGTGATCTTGATGCCGATGGGGCCCTGGCGGCGCTTGTACTCGTTCCGGTCCACCATCCCGATGACCTTCTTGACGGTGGCCGGCTCGAAGCCCTGGGCGACGATCTCGGCCAGGCCCTTGTCCTCCTCCACGTAGGCCTCCAGGATCCGGTCCAGGAGCGGGTACGGCGGGAGCGTGTCCTGGTCGGTCTGGTCCGGCCTCAGCTCGGCGGAAGGGGGCCGATCGAACACGGAATCCGGAATCACCGCCCGCCCGGCCCGCGCGTTCACGTGGCGGGCGAGCTGGTAGACCAGGGTTTTCGGCACGTCCTTGATCACGGCGAAGCCCCCGGCCATGTCCCCGTAGAGCGTGCAGTAGCCCACGCCGATCTCGCTCTTGTTCCCGGTCGTGAGGACCAGCCAGCCGAACTTGTTCGAGAGCGCCATGAGGAGCGTGCCCCGGATCCGCGCCTGGATGTTCTCCTCCGTCACGTCCTCCTTGAGCCCCTTGAACGGCTTCGCCAGCGCCCGCCTGTGGGCGCGGAAGATCGGCGTGATCGGGAGCGTGAGGAACTCGATCCCGAGGTTCTTCGCCAGCCGTCGGGCGTCGCCCCGGGTCCCCGCCGACGAGTAGGGCGACGGCATCGTGACCCCGGCCACGTTCTCGGGCCCCAGGGCCTCGCAGGCGACCGCCGCAACCAGCGACGAGTCGATCCCGCCCGAGAGCCCCACGAGCACCCGGCGGAAGCCGTTCTTCCACACGTAGTCGCGCGTCCCCAGAACCAGCGCCTGGAAGATCTCCTCCGCTGGCTCCAGGACCCCGACCTCGCGCGGCGCAAGCGCCGGCTTCTCCCGGCTCGGGAGCGGGCCGAGCGCGATCCGGGCTACCCGCTCGGGAGACCGGAGCTTCTCCTTCCGTCGGCGCGAGTCGTGAAGCCGCGCCCGGAAGACTCGGTCCAAGTCGAGGTCGGCGACCACCAGGTCCTCCTCGAACGCCTTCCCCCGGGCCACGCACTCCCCCTTCTCGTTGAAGACGAAGCTCTGCCCGTCGAAGACCAGCTCGTCCTGGCCCCCCACGGTGTTGACGAAGCCCACGCAGACCAGGTCGTCGGCGGCGCGCGTGGCGAGCATCTTCTCGCGGAAGTGCCCCTTCCCCGCGGGGTAGGGCGACCCGGTGATCGTCACCACCAGCTCGGCGCCGGCCAGGGCCTGGGCCGTGGTGGGCCCGGTCGGATACCAGATGTCCTCGCAGATGTTGGCGGCGAAGACCGTGTCGCCGAGGGTAAAGACCGGTACCTCGGTCCCGGACTGGAAGTAGCGGTTCTCGTCGAAGACCCCGTAGTTGGGGAGGTACTGCTTGTGGTAGACGCCGACCCGCCGGCCGTCGTGGAGGACCGCCGCCGCGTTGAAGATATCGTCGCGCTTGTCGACGAACCCGACGACGGCCGTGAGACCGCGCGAGGCCTGGCCCACGGCATCGAGCGCCTTCAGATTGGCCGCGATAAAGGCGGGCTTGAAGAGCAGGTCCTCGGGGGGATAGCCTGTCAGCACCAGCTCGGGGAACGCGACCAGGTCACAGCCCAGCGCCCGCGCCCGGTCCATCCACTCGAGGACCTTCCGGACGTTGCCCTCGAGGTCACCGACCGTGGGGTTCACCTGAGCCAAGCCCACCCTGAGCCGCCGCATGCCCACTCTCCTGACGGGTATTCTAAACCCGGGGCGACCGGCGGCCTAGGCTTTGTCGGAGCCCGAGCTTGACAGCTCCGGCGGTCCAGGCAAGAGTGAGGCGGTATGGAGAAGGTTCCGTGGCTGCCGTCAAAGCTCGCCGAAGGCGCGAAGCCCGAGCCGTGCCCACGCTGCAAGCGGCGGGCCCTGATCCCCTGGACCCTTCGCCGTGACCTCCAGCGGCAGGTCTGGCGAACCTGGGTCTGCACCCACTGCCAGGCGACCGAAGACCGCCCGGAGCCCGAGTAACGCGCCGGCGCGAAACCCTCACCCCGCACGCTGGGAGCCTGTCGGAGCGACCGGGATGAATGCTCTCGCGCTCCTGCCAGTTCCCCGACCCGTGCCGGTTCCACTTCGAGCGCGCACCCGCTTCGCGGGTACCCGGCCCGCGCAACCGACTCGGGCCTCGCCTCCGTCTGATTTGCTCGGGCCTCGCCTCGTCGCTGGCGCCGGCGATGAAGCTGCCGGCGCCGAAGCGCCTCGGCTCGAACTGCCATGCCTGCGGCT
>JACQWB010000194.1 GCA_016209385.1 Candidatus Rokuibacteriota bacterium | reverse complement strand
CTCTGACCGTTTGCTTCGCTTCCACCGTCATCCACCTCCACCTGGGCGCTGGCTCACCGACAGTCTAGCCCAAGTAGCCTCAACGCTTGGGGCCGTCGCCGCCAGCTCGCCAAGCTATTTCCTTGCATGCTAATGTACCGGATGAGCGGCCGGCGTCGAGCCGGTGATCTTCCCCCGAAAAAGTGGACACCGATTCACGGCGCCAATCTTTCATACTCTTCCGGCGTGTGGTCGTCAATGCCGGAGTGCAGGCGGTGGTGGTTGTAGAAGCGGATGTAGGCGCGCACGGCCGCTTCGAGTGGAAGAACGATTCCATGTGGGCGTTGTCGTGGCAGCAGCGCGGGCGATTCATGCTAGGACGAATGCCGTGTTGGGACAGGACCGCACGATCGCGATAGGCCCCGTACTCGATCCCGCGGTCGGAGTGGAAGATGAGGGGGGTGACGGCCGCCCGCGCGCGGATCGCCCGCTGCACGGCCCGTTCCGTGAGGTGGACGGTCCGCTCTCGGCCCAGGGCCCACCCGACGAGACGACGCGAGTAGACGTCCATGACGGTGGCGAGGACACAGGGTGTGCCGTTCGCTTTGATGGCTTTTTTTAACCGGGCGGGCTCCTCCTGGAGGATCGCAGGCGCCCGCTCCAGCTCACGCAGGCGCTTGAGCTCGGCCACCGTCTTCGGCTCGAGTCTTACCGCCTTCCCGGCCAGGAGGCGCCCCTCCCGGGATTCCGTGCGCCAGCGCGAGAGCATGAAGGGATGACTGTCGAGCGCCGCAGCGACGTCCTGGACCTGCACCCTCGACAGCTCACTCAGCTTGACGGCCGTGGCTTTGAACGCGTCGCTGTAGCGATGGACCTTCTTCGGACCTATCGGCCTGGCCATCAGACACCCCCCTTGATTGTTCGGTCGAGGTGTCTACTTTATCGGGGGAGGTACTCGGCCGTCTCCAACCGGTGGTTAGCGGTCACTTGACGCGCGGAACACCAAGGTCCTTGCATATCTTGTTCGCGAGGTGATCGTCGATCTCGGTGTGCCTTGGGATGGCGGAGCGCTTGTTCTGAGTCGGATTCTACCACCATGAATGGCGCGCGCCCTCGCGCAACAGATGGCAGCCATGTGCACGTAAATGGCGCAGCAGGTCGCCGCGCTTCATAACGCGATCGATTCTTCCTCGTAGCCCTCTGCGGCAGCTTCGAGCGCATCGCGGCGGTTGAAATCCAAGGCTTCCTTCAGCGTCATGCGCAAGCTCTCTAGCAACTCATCGCGGGTCCGCTCTTGGCAATTAACGCCAGGCACCTCTTCAATCCAACCGATCCACCAATCGCCGGACTTCTTCACCACGGCCGTGTAATTCCCCTTCATGATTGTGTCTCCATCTGCATGTTGATGCCCGCCGAACGCGTAATGGGCCGACCTGTGTAGCGAGGCGGAACCTGCCGCGCGGTCGGCCTAGCACCGCCGCAGGGGCGCCTTCTGTGGGGCGCAGTCAGCCCGTCTATCCAGCCAGTTCCAGTCCGCGGCCACAAGGTCGTCCGTCGCGCTAGGCTGGTCGGCCTATTCGGGCGGGCCGTCTGTCGCCGGAACACTCGGGCTCTCATGCGTTGGACATCCGGTCGGCCGGGCTCCGCACGGCAGTGGGCCCTCGGTTCAGGACGTGCGTGTAGATCATCGTCGTGCTCACGTCGCGGTGCCCGAGCAATTCCTGGACGGTCCGGATGTCGTGGCCGTCCTCCAGCAGGTGCGTGGCGAACGAGTGCCGGAGGGTGTGGGGTCCCGCGCGCTGCGCCAGCCCGGCGAGCCGGACCGCATCCTTCACGGCGCGTTGCACGACGGACTCGTGGAGGTGGTGCCGGCGCCGCTGGCCGGTGAGCCGATCGACATAGATTCGAGTGGCCGGGAAGACCCAGTGCCACGCCCACTCTCGGCCCGCATTCGGGTACTTCCGGGCGAGGGCGGTGGGGAGCTCAACCCAGCCCGCCCCGTGCTCGAGGTCGCGCCGATGCTGCTCCCGAACAAACTCAAGATGCCGGGCGAGCTCCACCTTCACGACGGCGGGCAGCATCGTGACGCGGTCTTTGTCGCCCTTGCCGCCCCGCACGACGATCTGGTTGGATGCGAAGTTGACGTCCTGGACCCGCAGACGGCAGCACTCCAGCAGCCGGGGCCCCGCCCCGTAGAGGAGGTACGCCATCAGCCGGGGCGCGCCGTTCAGCCGCTGCAACACGGCCCGCACCTCATCCCGGGTGAGGACCACCGGCAACCGCTGCGGGCGCTTCGCGCGGACGAGGCCGTCGAGCCACGGGACGTCGAGGTCCAGGACGTCCCGGTAGAGAAACAGCAGCGCGCCCAGCGCCTGGTTCTGGGTCGAGGCGGCCACCTTCCGGTCGACCGCGAGCGCGGTCAGAAAGCGCGTGATCTCCGGTGCGCCCATCTCACCAGGGTGGCGCTTGCCGTGAAACAGGATGTACCGACGGATCCAGGCGACGTACGCCTCCTCGGTGCGGCGGCTGTAATGGCGGGTCCGGAGGGCCTGGCGAACACGATCGAGGAGGCGCGGCTTGGGTGGCCCTGGCGGGGCAGTCTCGTGGAAGACGTAAATGGAGCCGGGCCGATGGCACTCCCCCAGCGCCGCATACGAGAAGGGCGGGCTCGTCCGAACGCTAATCATAACCCTGGCTGATGTGACGCTACCACGCGTCGCTTGGCAAGAGCAAGGTGTCGGTGAATAGAGACACTATCTCCGGAGGCTCCCGCTCACCTCGTCCACGCGGACGTCGACCCCGCAGATGAAGGCCATGGCCCCGATAATCGCTCGGCCCGGGGAAGCGGTCAAGGGGCCGGCGCCGGGAGGGCGCGGCCCCGGCACGTCCGGCTTCCGACTCGCGGAAGGCTTGAGCTATGCTGGTGGCACTCGCAGGCGACCGGGCTCGGTCCCGCAGCGCCGAATGGAGTTCGAGCCGAGGGGCGGCGGCCATGCCGCAGGCAGGCCCGCCACGAGGCGAGGCCCAAGTGGATCTTCGAGCCGAGGGGCGGCGGCCATGCCGCAGGCAGGCCCGCCACGAGGCGAGGCCCAATGAGGAGGGGACTCCCGTGCTGAGCGAATCCGTCTCGATCCGCCTGGCAACTCAGCTCGACGCTCTTCCCCTCATCCTCGAGGGCGCGGACAGCCAGGCGCTCAGGCGGCGGCCGGCCCCTGGGGAGTGGTCGGCCCATGAGAACCTGGCCCACCTGGCCCGTGTCCACGAAGTATTCATCGAGCGACTGCGCCGGATCCTGACTGAAGAGCGGCCGATCCTCGGCCGATACCGCGCGGAAGAGGACCCGGAATGGGCGCGGTGGTCGGGCGTACCGCCCGAGGAGGTTCTGGGACGCCTGAAGAGGCTCAGGAGCCAGCTCACCGAGATGGTGAAACGCCTGATGCCTGAGCAGGTGAGCCGGGTCGGGGTGCATCCGCTCTTCGGGGACATGACGATTCCGGCCTGGATCGAGTTCTTCCTCCTGCACGAAGCGCACCATCTCTACACTGCCATGCTTCGGGCCCGCGGAAGTTGAGCGCCGGCGGCCCGGCGCAGGAGAACGAAGGAGGACGAGCCATGGTGGATCGTTACACGAAGATCGTTCTGGCGGTCATCGCCCTGGCGCTGGTCGCGTTGGCGGTGCGGCCGGTGCTCGAGTCTCGCCCGGCTCGAGCGCAAGAACCGGCAACGCCCCAACGGCCAGCGTGTGGGACCTATGACAACCCTTGCTATGTGACAGGCACCGTCTCGCTCGCAGAGGGCGTCCTGGTGGCCGGCACCGTCGCGGTGACCAACTGGCCTCCCATCCAGTTGGTCCAGGTACGAGGCGTCGACCAGGCGATCCCGGTGATTCGCGGCGGTAACCAACCGATTCCGGTCTGCCTGACCCCTGCCTCGTTCCAGTGCTGAACCATCCGGCTTCGGGGCCGGGCTGAGGCGGTCAGCCGCCAGCACCTCGTCGCTCGCGGCGGCTTCGGCCGTGTTACGATAGGACCGTGGCGCGCAAAGCGAAGGTAATTCGTTTTCCTGGGCGGCAGCGCGAGCCAGACGGGAGCCGTACCGAAGCCCCAAGCGCGCGCCAGGACGAGCGCAGCTTCGTCGAAGTCCATCGCTGCCGCGATCAGGCCGAGGCGCTCGTGCTCAAGGGGCTCCTGGAGTCCGAAGGGATCCAGTGCCTGCTCCAGACCCGGCTCGCCCACTCCGTCCACCCGTTCACCGTCGGGGACCAGGGCGAGGTGATCGTGCAGGTCGCCGCACCCGACGCCCGGCGAGCGCGCCTTTTGATCGCCCGGGGGTCCGCCGGGCCGTCCTTCCCCTAGCAAAATTCGGAGGGGGCCTCGACGGCCCCCTCCGAGGCCTCCCCCAGAATAGGTTGCGCGGGCGAAGCCCGCGCCCGAAGGGCACTTACTCCAACACGCCCCTATTGCTCGTCGAGCGCCCGCACCAGAGCAGCCAGCGCCCGGCACGTCCGCGCCAGGGCTTCAGGCTCCAGCGTGGAGGAGCCGTCGCGCGCGGTGTGGTAGGTGTCGAACGGACGCGGGCGCCGGCCCAGGTGGTAGAACACGGACCGGAGCGGGTTGAAGATGAAGCGCCGGAGCGCGTCCGCGTCCGAGCTGGGCACCGCGGTGAGACCGAAGGCCGGAACTCCGACGGCGGTGAAGGCGCGATGGTCGCTGCCGAAGACGGGGATCCGGCCGACCACGTGATACGTCTCGTCCCTCCGGTAGCCCAGCGCCTCGAGGGCGCCGGCGAAGGCCTGGAGCATCGGCCCCCGATCCGCGGGCGGGAGAGCATCCCAGATCGCGAGCGCATCGCCGATCCCGCACAGCTCGAGGCTCAGCACGCCCACGACGCGGTCGAGGGGGACCGTCCTCACATAGCAGCGCGCGCCCAGGTAGCCCACCTCTTCGGCGGCGGTGAAGAGGAAACGGACGGTCAGGCGGCGCGGGGGATCCATGGCGAGCTGTCCGAGCAGCTCGAGGAGGATGGCGACGGCCGAGGCGTCGTCGTTGGCTCCCGGGCTTCCCGGGACCGCGTCGTGATGCCCGACCAGGATCAGGGTCCGCAGCCCCCCGCCCACATCCACGGCGAAGTTCTCACCGCTCCCCTCCAGGGTCGCGAAGGGAAAACGGGCGAAGGGGATGCCGCGGGCGGCGAGGAGCTGGCCCAGGACTTTCTGCCGATCCGGGTTCGAGCGCCCCTCCAGGAGCCTCACGTAGTCGAGCGGAGCCGGGCGCGACGCGGCGAGGACAGCATCGAGCGGGAGCGGCGTCGCGCGGCCGCGCCGCCGCCCGTTCAGGACGGCGGCCAGGCCGGTGTTGAGACGCCCGCGAAGGTAGAGCTCGAAATCTCTGAGAGCCATCGACCCATCCCGCCGAGCTAGCGCGGTTCCAACTTGTTTCGCCTATGCCGGTCGCCACGGGTCCTGTCCCGGCGAGCAGCCCCACCGTCGGGGCCACCCCCGCCCGGTGTAGGGACCCCCGGCCCCTCCGGTGGGGCGCCCCGCTCGCCGTGCCACCCGTGGCGCCTCGCACTGTTTGGCGCAGTTACTTGGAAGAGCACTATGCGTCCGGGATGGCGAAGAGGGCGAGGGCGTTCCGGGCCATGACGGCCCCCAGCTCCTCCAGAGGCTGGCCTCTCAGCTCGGCCACGCGCGCCGCGGTGATCGCCAGATAGGCCGGCTCGTTCCGCTCTCCGCGATGGGGCTGGGGCGGCAAGAACGGGCAATCGGTCTCGACGACGAGGCGATCGACCGGCACGAGCTTGACGACTTCCGGAAGCTTCCGCGCGTTGGGATAGGTCACCGGCCCGGCGATCGAGATCAGGAAGCCGAGATCCAGGCACTGGCGGGCCACGGCCGCGTCGCCGGAAAAGCAGTGCATGATGCCTCGCGCCCCCGTACCGGCTTCGCGCAGGATCGTCAGGGTCTCAGCGTGAGCCTCCCGGCAGTGCACAAGGACCGGTTTATCGAGCCCCCGAGCCAAATCGAGCTGGCGCCTGAAAACCTGAACCTGGATCTCACGGGGAGACAGGTTGCGATAGTAATCGAGCCCCGTTTCCCCGATGGCGACCACCTTCGCTGAGGTCACGGCGAGGCGCTCGAGCTCGGCCAGGCCGGCGTCGTCGGCCCCGGCGGCGTCGTGGGGGTGAACTCCTACCGCGGCATAGACCTCCGGGTGCGCTTCGGCCAGGGCCACAGCCTCGCGCGAGCTCTCCAGGTCGGTCCCGATGGTCAGCATGAAGCGCACCCCGGCCGCGCGGGCGCGCTGGAGCACCGCTGGGAGGTCGGCGGCGAACTCCGCAAAGTGGAGGTGGGCGTGGGTATCGAAGAGCACGAACGGCGATCTACAGGTGAACGGTGAACTCCGTCATCACCGGCTTGACCAGCGCGACGAAGTCGCGGAAGGCCAGCTTCGCCGTCAGCGTGTGGGTGCCCGCGTTGAAGACAATCTCCTCGTCCTTCTCGAGCCCCCGGTCCACGTACACCGGCAGGCCGTAGAGGTTCCCGAATGGCGGCATGGCGCCGACCTCGCAGCCGGGGAAGAGGTCGCGGAACTCCGCCTCCTGGGCGAGCCGCGCCTCCTTCAGCCCCAGGGCCGCCTTGAGCCTGGCGAAGTCCACCCGGTGGTCTGCCGGGAGCACCAGCATCAGGAAGTCGGGACCGGCCTTGACGATCACCACCTTGGCGAGCTGGCGGCCCTTGACGTGCTGGAGCGCCGCGATCTCCTGGGCCGTGTAGGCCGTCGGGTGGGAGTGGACCGAGTACGGGACCTTGTTAGCTTCGAGGAACTCTCGGAGCTTCGCTAGGATCGGCATGTCACCTACCTCCTGCCTCCTGCCCTCGCGGGCGAGGCGCACCTCGCTGGCCAAAACGGATCGGCTGGTCGTTCGCTCGGCGGGGCCTGCTGTGAAGGAAAGTTCACACCCAAAACATCCCTCCGTCAAGGGGTAGATTCGGGTCAAGAAACTGTCTTGACAGCCCCGTGGACGCGGCATACAGTCCCCATGCAATCACAATGCAGCAGCAGGGTACGTAGCCATGTCCGTGGACTTGCCCTTTGAACAGTTGCGCCGCTCCTGCCGCTCCCCGCACAGCCAGATGGCCAGGAGGCATTTGTAGGTTGCAAGCTCGCACGATCCCCGGACAACACAGTGAGGGAATGAAAGCGCGATTGCTAATCCTCCGTGCCGGAACTGGGGGGAGCAACAACCTGATCCGAAGCTTGAGGGTCGGAGATCCCTCTCTCTTCATCGCCGGCTGCCATTCGGATCGGTTCGTCCTTAAGAAATCCCCGGCCGACCGGAATTACCTCACTCCACCCTCCACGCGTCGCGAGTTTCCAGATGCCCTGCGCCATATCATTGAGACTGAGCAAATCCACCTACTGATTCCAAACAGCGACCCGGATGTCAAGACCATTTCTGACCTTCGAGACGAGATTCCGTGCCGTCTCTTTCTCCCCAGAAAAGCCGTCATTGACTTGTGCCAGGACAAGTTCAACCTGACGACTTTTCTTCGATCTCGCGGCCTTCCCGCTCCTGCCACCTATCCGGTAACCCATCTGGATACGATTGAGGAAATATTTGATCGCCTGGCCCCGAACTCTCGACTCTGGTGTCGCATCCGAACCGGTAGCGATTCCATGGGAGCGATCCCGGTGAAAACTCCAGCGCAGGCTCGGAGCTGGATCAGCTACTGGGAGGAGATGCGGGCGGTCCCGTCAGAGTCCTTCACGCTTTCCGAATACCTGCCCGGTCGAAGCTTCGCGTGCCAGAGCCTCTGGAAAAATGGAAAGCTCATCCTGGTGAAGACCTATGAGCGGTTGTCCTATTTCGGCGGCGAGAGCCGACCCAGTCGGGCCTCCTCCATCCCCGCTCTTGCGAAGATTGTCGTTGAGCCGCGCCTGGTTGAGACCAGCGCCGAGGCTATCCGGGCTCTCGACCCGAATGCTTCTGGGGCCTTCGATGTCGATCTCAAAGACGATGCACACGGCCACGGGCAGATCACAGAGATCAATGCCGGCCGTCTCATATCAGGAACCAACCTCTTCGATCTTACAGGAAAATACAATATGGCCGTGACGTATGTCCACCTGGCGCTCGACCAGCCGCCCGCCATCGATGAGCCGTACGACGTCGCTGAGGACTATTACATGTTGAGAGACCTCGACACGCTTCCCGGGATCTTCCACGCTGACGAGTTCTTCGACGGCATCCTCGAGGCAACCAAGTTAGGCACCGACTTCCCTGGGCCGGTCCACAATAGTTGACACGAGGGGGGAGACACATGGCTTTCGCAACGACTCCAACACCCAGGCCCGACGAAAAAGTTGTCGTGATCATCGAGATCCCTGCTCCGCAGGTCGCGGCGACTTCCCCAGAGTATCAAGAGTTCGATAAGAAGTTTACGAGCTTCAAGCAGGAGGTCGATCGGCTTGTGACGACGAACTTCAGCGGCGCGCTCAAGGCAAAAGTCGTGATGAAGAAAGAGCAACAAACGAATCTATTTTTCAGGAGCTAACGGAGATCTTATGGAGAAGGATACCCACGAACTGGTTTACCGCCTGGAGATCAGCGGCGACCTGGATCGGCATGCGGCTGAAGCCATTCGCCTCGAAATTCGCCGCCTCGCCAAGCGCTACGGAGTCGACATCCACGCATTGCGAGTTGAGGCCGCGGAGGAGGACTCCTCAGCGTAAGCCACTCAGTTCGGCCTGCGTCTGCTCTAACCAGAGCCGCATGCCCATCTCCCGGAACAGTGCGACGGCGGCCGACAGATGTCGTTCAGCGTTTGACCGCCGCACCGTGCGACGAGACAGCTTGCCGAGGGCAAAGTGGCACCGGGCCAAGAGCGGGCGCATCCCCAGTTCTGCGGCGAGGGAGCTGGCCTGCGCGTAGTAGTCCTCGGCCTTCTCTACATCGAGGGGATCGCGCTGAGAGGCAATCTCCCCGAGGAGATGCAGTGTCCATGCCTCGCATCCCCGTTCCTTGTATTGCCGCGAGAGATCCAGGGCGCGCGGCGCAAGTTGGCTCGCGTCATCTAACCCGCCTCCTAGCAGGTAAGCCTCGCTCAGCGCCGCCACCCGGCCCGCATGCAGGCCTGTCCGTCTCATCGTGACGGAGCGCCCGACTACTTCTTCTAGGAGAGGCACGGCGTCGTGAGCGCGTCCCGACTGGGCATACGCAGAGCCCAGACCTGCAGCGATATTGAGGAACCAGAGCTGAATGTTCCACGTGCGGCTCAGCTCAAGACCCTGTTCGAGTTCACGGATGGCGTCCTGGATGTCTCCCTTCTGCAGGTGAAGCTGGCCGACCCCGAAATACGCAACGGCAAGGCTCAACGGGTGATCCAGGGACCCAGCAATTCGCAGGGCTTCGTCTGCTGTTAGGTCACCCTCGGTGAACTCTCCAACCTCGGCAAGGCAGCACGCCAGCCAGACACGCGAGTGGACGGCGGGAGGCTGGGCCATTTCGAATTGTTCTCGGACCAGTTCACCAGCGAGCGACTCCACGTTCTTCCTAAAGAACTCAATCGCGTGGCGATAGTCGCCTCGGGCGTAATAGCCAAGACCCAGATAGGTATTTGCATTGACCCGGAGAGGGAAGTCTTCAAGAACCTCGGCAATGGCAAGGGCACGTCGGCCTGACTCGATGGCGCGCTCGTGATCTCCCATCACCCGTGAACAGTCGCTCGCGTAAGCGGACACCCGCCCCAACCGGGGTTGATCGCCGAGCACCTTCGCGAGGCTCTCCGCCTGGCGCAGGCAGTCGAAGATCTGCGCCCACTCTGCCAGCGGAGTGAGCGAAGTCTTGAGCCCGAACCGGAGATCGATCCCCTGCCGAATTGTGTCGTGGTCTTCCGGGAGATGTCCAAGCGCCACCAGCGCCTGCTCGAAGCATGTCACGGCCTCGCGATGGGCCGAGCGTAACGCGGCCTTGGCGCCGGCCTGACGGAGGTAGGTGAGAGCCTTTCCCCACACCTCGCCGCGGAACGCGTGATGGGCGATACGTTCGATTTGCTCACCCAGCCGGCCCGGGTGGAGCCGCTCTATCGCGTCAACAACCCGGGCGTGGAGGGCGCGGCGCCGCTCCGAGGACAGGCTCGCATACGCCACGTCATGGGTCAGCGCATGCTTGAAGGTGTGCTCGACCTCCGTGCCCTGGCCTGTCTCGTAGAGGAACTCGGCCGCCCGGAGGTGCATGAGGCGGCTCCGAAGCGCATCCTCCGGCATTTCAACGATCGCCTCCAGAAGGCGGAACGGGATATCTTTGCCGATGACGGCTGCAGTCTGGAGAAGACTCTTTTCTTCGGGAGGGAGCCGGTCGATCCGGGCCAGGAGCACCTCCTCGACAGTGTCTGGCACTTCAAGAGCCGGCGAAAGGTCGCCCTGCTCGCGTACAGCCCGGGCCAGTTCCTCGAGAAAGAACGGATTGCCCTCCGCTTTGACCAGGATCAGCTCGACGAGAGAGTCGGCGACCCGTTCCGCCCGGAGGAGTGAGCGCACGATGCTCAGGCTGTCTTCGGGGGCGAGCGGCTGGAGCGCCATCTGGGTCGCGTAGGATTTTTCGATCCAGGATGGCCGATACCCTGGTCGATAGGTCGTGACGAGCAGGATCCGTGCGCCGGCGACACTCTCCACAAGCGACGCGACGTACTCCTCCGAGGTCCTGTCGATCCAGTGCAGATCCTCAAGCACGATGAGGAGCGCATTTTGCCGACTGAGTCTGAGGCCCATCTGCCTGAGGGCTTCAAAGGTCCGAGCTTTGATTGCTTCGGGACTGAGCGCAGCCAGCTGGTCCGTGCCGTCCTTTAATCCCAGGAGATGAAGGAGATATGGCGCCCCTTCAGCGGAACCGATCGCCGCCGCCATGAGGCTCGCGTGGACTTTTTCTGCCATGGTCTCGGGGGTGTCCGCTTCGGCGATCCCGCAGCTCATTCGGAGGATGTCGAGCACGGGGAAATAGGGGATATCGCTCGCGTACGAAAAGCAGTGACCCTCGAGATACGTGATCGCCTGCTCGGCGAAGCTCTGCCGGAACTCGAAGAGGAGCCGCGACTTGCCGATCCCTGCCTCCCCCACCACCCCGACGACCTGGCCCTGACCTCGCGCCGCAGACTCGAACCGGCTCCGCAAGAGCTCCAGGTCCTGCCGGCGCCCGACGAAGGCCGCCATGCGACCCCCGAGCCCGAGCCCCGCCCGCTCGCGCCCCCAGAGCCGGTACCCCTTCGCAGGTGGCTCGCCCACGGGGACAAGGTCAAAGCGACGCTCGAGGAAGGACGCCGCCGCGCGGGTAACGAAGATCGTGTCCGCCTCCGCCCCGGCCACGATCTCTTCGAGCGCGGTCCACGCCTGGCGCTTACTGTCCAGGTCGATCTCGACCCTGCCGTTGCCCCGGCCGACCATGACCTCGCTGACATGGATCACGAGCCTGACCGCCCAGACCTGCTCGGCGGCGCCCTGTCGAGCGCGCTGCGCGGCCTTCTGGATCGCCGCCGCCGCGTGGGCCGCCCGCCGGGGCGCATCCTCGGCCGGCTCCAGCCCGAACGCCGCGATGAGACCTGTCGGGCTCAGCTCCTCGACCCGGCCCCCGAAGCTCTGCACTTTCTCGATGAGCACCTCGAGCGGCCGGCTCGTCTCGAGGGGTGACTGCTCCCCGGCCGGAGCCACCACCACCGCGCGCAGGAGCGTGAGCCGGCGGCGCTCCCACCGCACACCCGTCGGCGCGGCGACGACTGGTGGCGGGACCGCGGGCGCCGCCGGCGCCGTCGCGGCGGGCCGAGCCGCCTCGCGGCGAACCGGGGCCCGCACCCCACCGGGCCGGAGCCCGTGCTTCTCGATCCGGTAGCGAAGGGTGTTGCGCGAGATCCCGAGCCTGGAGGCCGCGCGCGTGATGTTCCAGTCGCTCTCGCGAAGGGCCTCGAGGAGGTGCGCGCGCTCGACACTACCCACCCGGTCCTCCAGAGCGACCGCCTCCGGCTGAGCTTCCGGGGGGCGGCCCGGCGCCGCCTCGGCGAGCCCGAGCATCTCCGCCGTCACCTCGGCCCCCTCCCCCAGCAGCGTCACCCGCTCCATCGCGTTCGATAGCTCCCGGATGTTGCCCGGCCACCGGTAGGCCCCCAGCGCCCGCCGGGCGTCAGCCGCCAAGGCCTTCGGCGGCAGCTCGTAGTCCGCGCACGCCCGGGCCAGGAAATGCTCGGCCAGCCCCAGGATGTCCTGCCCCCGCTCCCTGAGCGGCGGCAGCCAGAGCGTCAGCACCGCCAGCCGGTGGTAGAGGTCCTCCCGAAAGCGCCGCGCCCGCGTGGCCGCGGCCAGGTCTTCGTTGCTCGCCGTAATGATCCACACGTCCACCGGCTCGCCCCGCGTGCTCCCCAGCCGGCGCACCACCCGCTCCTCGATCACCGTCAGGAGCTTGCCCTGCAGCGTCTCCGGCAGCAGCCCCACCTCGTCCAGGAAAATCGTCCCCCCGTGGGCCGCCTGGAAGAGCCCCGCCTTGGGCTGCCGCGCGTCCGTGAACGCCCCGCGCTCGAACCCGAACAGCTCCGCCTCCAGCAGCGTCTCCGGAATCGCCGCGCAGTTGACGTCCACGAACGGCCCCGCCGCCCGTGGCCCCGCGCGATGAATCCCCCGCGCCAGGAGCCCTTTGCCCGTGCCGGTCTCCCCCTGGATCAAAATCGGCGGCAGCCGCCGGCCCTCCCCCGGCCTCTTGAGCAGCCGGCTGATCTTCTCGCGGACCGCCACCACCCCCGGGCTCTCGCCGATCAAGTCGGCAAATGGGGCCATGTCGCCCCCTAGCTTACGTCGTTCGGAACCACCGCTCAATTTTCCACCACCACCACCGATGATCCCATCAAATCCCGCTCCTAACTAGCTGTTTTCTGAATTCTGACAGTTCTGTCCCGCTGGCATCAGGGTTGCGGGACTCGAGGGGTGTCCGTAATGGTTCAAGCCCGGCGCCGGCTGCCGCGCAGGCGCGGCGGACCAGGCCGGGGGGTTAGGAAAGGAGGCGACGCTCACACGCACGACCTGCGGGGGACGAACGGGGCATCGAGGTAGGTGACCGACGGAGCTTCGCCGAGGCAAATCGAGAAGGCTCGAGAGGTCCTGCCGCCTCACCCGCTCTCTCCCCGGCTCCGAGTGCCGGGAGCCAACTCATCAGCGTAGTGAAAGTAAGCAGTCGCGACCAAGCGCATGTCAACAGAAAAAAGGAGGAAACGCCCCATGATCGCAGAGTGGCGCTGGGAAATCCTGGGCGGCGGGTTCGGGCTCTACCTCGTCGGCCTGGGATTCCTGGTCGCGGCAGTCTTCAACCAGCATGACCAGGCTGTGAAGCAGTTCCGCTTCTACCTCGTGGGGCCCGGACTTGTCACGGCCGCGAAGGCCGAGCCGGGCGACGCGCCGTGGACGGCTTCCGTCCGGAAGGTGGAGGAAGCGCTTGTCCAGAACAACGTCAGCGCAGCCGAGGAGGCGTGGCTCGATGCCTTCGTCGCGGCGCTCAGAAGCCACCGCTGGGAAGGGCTGGTGGAGGTGGGTGACGCGTACCTGCGGCTGGGCAAGCTCGCGGGGTTTCACGAGGTTGCTACGATGAAGGCGCGGCGCATCTACTCGGCCGCGCTCTTCCGCGCGCGCCAGCAGGGCTCGCTCGACGGCGTCCTCCGCGCCGCCGAGGCCGCCGCTGCCCTCGGCGACCGCGAGGCGGCCCAGCAGGGTGTCCGGATCGCCGAAGGGCTCGCCGCGCAGGCGCGCGATCCGCTCGCTCGCGACCGGGTGCGGGCAGTCGAGGAGCGGCTGACGGTCCCGGTCGCCGGCGCCGAGCGCCGCGAGGCGGATCCGTTTTGACCGTTAGTGTAAGCGACCCGTTGGCCTGGTGACCTTTGGCAATGGGACGAACCGCCATGGCGCAGGACGATGCGATTCGGGCATACGTTGAAGCCCGGAGGATTCTGGCAGAAGCCACCAGCAGAGTCCGGCGCATGGTTCGAACGATCGAAGAAGGCGCCACTGCCCTGCAAAACTGGCCACAGGTGACCGTCGCAAATGCCCAGGGTGGGGTTCCGGCGGACGTTGCGATGGGATCGTGTTCCCCGGCGATTGATGCACGCGAATGGCCGACAGGGCAGCAGATCGCGGATGTGCTTGTTTCGTGGCATGACGCTCACCGCGCCGCACGCAACGCGTGGGAGAGAGTTCCCCATGAGTACAGGGCGAGTCTCCAACCTCCGACTCCCTGACCCACGCCACCGGGGTTTCGTCGAGGAAGTGAGGGCAACGCGCCCGATCGGCTTCGGGCATCTTTCCGCCGCGACGGCCGAATCGGCCCGCGCCCGGGCGCCAACCCCGCGTTTTCCCGCCATCCCCGCATGGCATTCGGGTTGCTTATCCAGGACGCGGGCTGGCAACGCAACAAGGACAGCACATGGGAGGAGCCAGAGATGATCATGCAGTCGCGCTCCGCGGTCGTTGCCCGTGGGCTCGGGCTTTCGCTTGTGGCCCTGGCCATCCTGGCCGTGCTCGCCAGCGAGACTGTCCGGTTCGGTCAGCGTCCGCTGCTGCTGACGGAGGACGAGACGGCGGCGTTGACCGACGAGGGCCCGCTCGTCGGGGCCGAGCAGCCGCTCGCGAGCCGGGACGCCGGACGGGCCGGGTGGGCGGGCCACCTGCGTCGGGTCGAAGACGCGCTGGCAGCGAAGAATGTCAGCGCCGCAGAACTCGCCTGGCGCGAGGCATACGGTGAGGCGCTCAGAAGCAGGCGCTGGGAGGGACTGATCGAGGCCGGGGACACCTACCTGCGACTCGGGGAGGTCGCCGGGGCGCGGAGGGCTTCCCAGGCCAAGGCACGCGAGCTCTACCTCGCCGCGCTCTTCCGGGCGCGCCAGCAGGGCTCGCTCGACGGCGTCCTCCGCGCCACCGAGGCCTTCGCCGCCCTCGGCGACCGCGAGGTGGCGGAGCAGGGCGTCGCCATCGCCCAACATCTGGCGACCCGGGCGCGGGACGCCCAGGCCGGCGAGCGCGTCCGCATGGTCGCGCATCAGCTGGCCCTCAGGTTCGCCGGTCTTCCGAGCCCCGAGTTCTAGACTTAGCGCGTGTCGAGGTAACGCCTTTCGAGCGCGGGCTTCGCCCGCGCAACCCCGGGGGGAGGTATCGGAAGGGGGGCGGAGCCCCCCTCCGAGTAAAGGTCAGGGTGTGACGGTGAAGCGGAGCCGTCCGATGAGCTGGCCTGACGCGGTGACCACGTCCACGGTCCAGCGCCCCACGGGGTCCGGACCGAGGTCGCTTCGCTGGGAGTAAGTGCGGAATCCCTGGGCACGGCCGCCGCGCACAGGCGAGAGCGGGACGGTGCCGACCGGCTGCGCATCTTTCTGCCAGACGTGGGCGATGGGTTGCTGTAAGCCGACAGGAGCGTACACGGCGGTGTACGCCACCATGCCGCCCCACTCGGCCAGCTGCGCCACTGAGACGACCCCGAAGGGATCCACAGGCTCCATGTCTGTCACGGCCCGTGCCGCGATGGCTCGGGCCAGGTGGAGGGGGGCCGGAGGGATTCCGGCGCGCACATAGCCGAGGAGCAGGGCGGCCAGGACCGCCAGAGCGGCGGCGCGCGGCCACGCCGCCTTCCAGCTCCCGCCCGGCGGGCGGAGCGCAGGGGTCAGGGCCAGGGCGCTGCTGACCGCGCTCCCCTCCAGCGCCCAGATCGGCAGCACGCCCACCAGGGGCAGCGCCACGTTCAGCGCCGCAAACAACGCGACGGCAAAGAGCGCGCACCGCGCCCAGCGCCGGGGACGGACCACGGCCGCATACCACGGATCCACGGAAGTGAGGAGCGTGAGCCCGACCAGCAGGAGAAAGAACCAGGCGTTGACCGAGGAGAAGGTGGTGCTGGCGTAATACCCCGGAAGGATGAAGAGCAGGAGACCATGATAGAGGGTCTGGATCGTGTAGTCTCCGGCCGCGAGCACCAGCCGCCGCCCGCGCCCCTCCAGGCTCTGCCGGATCTGAGTGAAGAGCGTGAAGAGGAACCAGAGCAGGATCAGGTAGCCGACGATCCAGCCGACGTCGGGGAGCCCGCGCCTGAAGACGAACAGGGTGGCAAGGCCTGCCAGGAGCGATCCGACCGAGATCCCCCAGCGCGCCACCCACCGGGCGAGCGCATGGCCCGCCTTCACCGCCTCCCAGCGGCTTCTCAGACGCTCGGTCGTGGTTCTCACCGGCCCAGCGTGTTCTGCCCACCCTCACGTTGCATCCTCTCCCCCTACGGTGGCCCTCACCTCTTCTCCTCTCCCCAGCGGGGAGAGGTAGGGTGGGGGGGCCAGGGCGAGGAGGTCACTTCACTTTGGCGCCGGGAGGGATGTCCTTATCGAGGGTGACGAGGGCGAGGGCCGAGCCTTCGACGGCGGCGAGCACCATGCCGTCCGACCTGACCCCCATCAGGGTCGCCGGCTCCAGGTTGGCGACGATCACCACTTTCTTCCCCACCAGTGTCGCCGGATCGTAGTGCTCGGCGATTCCGGCCACCAGGGTGCGGGATTCGGCCCCTACCTTCACGGTGAGCTTCAGAAGCTTCCGGGATTTCTCCACCCGCTCCGCAGCGATGACCTCCGCGACCCTCAGATCCATCCTAGCGAATTCTTCCGGGCTGATGCGGGGTCGGGCCGACTCGGCTGAGCCAGTCCCTTTCGTAGCCGGAGGGGAGACCACAATGGCCGGTTTCCCGAACGCTTCCTCCGAAGGGATGCCCACAGGCGCGACAACCCGAGGGAATAGGGCAGGAGCTTTTTCCACTCGCGTTCCTATAGCGAGTTTGCCCCAGACCAGGTCATCGAGACTCATCGGGGTATCCCGCAGGCCTATCGTCGTCCGGATTCGTTGGCTCGTAGTCGGAACGAAGGCGGCGAGCAGGATCGCGAGACACCTGAGGGACTCGGCGAGGGTGTAGAGCACCGTGTGGAGCCGCTCGCGCCTGGCCGCATCCTTGGCCACGGCCCACGGAGCGGTGGAATCCACATAGCGGTTCACCACACCGATGAACTCCCAGATTGCGGCCAGCGCCCGCTGGAAGGCGAACTCCTCCATCGCCTCGTGGACCTCGCCCCGGGCCTTCTCGAGCGACGCCCTGAGCTCCGACTCCTGGGCAGTGTCGGGGCCCGGCCTCGGGACGGCCCCGCCGGCGAAGTTGACGATAAGCGTCGTGGCCCGGCTCACCAGGTTGCCGAGGTCGTTGGCGAGATCGGCGTTGAGCCGGCCGACCAGAGCGGGCTCGCTGAAGTCCGAGTCCAGACCGAAGACCGACTCGCGCAGCAGGAAATAGCGGAAGGCCTCCCCGTACTTCTCCTGCATGGGCAGGGGCTCCACGAAGTTCCCCAGGCTCTTGGACATCTTCTGGCCGTTCACTGTCCAGTACCCGTGCACGTTCAGGTGCTGGTAGATGGGGAGCCCGGCGGCCTCCAGCATGGTGGGCCAGTAGATCCCGTGGGGCTTCAGGATGTCCTTGGCGATGAGATGCTGGGCGTGAGGCCAGAACGCCTCGAACTTCTCGGCACCCGACCCGCCCAGCGCTGAGACGTAGTTGATCAGCGCGTCGAACCACACGTAGGTGACGAACTTGTCATCGAACGGGAGCGGGATCCCCCACTGGAGGCGGCTCCTCGGGCGGCTGATGCAGAGGTCCTCCAGCGGCGTGCGGAGGAAGGCCAGGATCTCGTTCCGGTAGCGCTCCGGCCGGATGAAATCGGGGTGCTCCCCGATGTACCGAATGACCCACTCCTGGTAGCGGCTCATCCGGAAGAAGTAGTTCTGCTCCTTGATGAACGTGGGCGGGGTCTGGTGGTCCGGGCACTTGCCCTCCTGGAGCTCCTTGTCGGTGTAGAAGCGCTCGCAGCCGAAGCAGTAGTTCCCGCCGTACTCGCCGAAGTAGATCTCCCTCGCGTCGTAGAGCTTCTGGAGAATGGTCTGCACGACTCGCTTGTGCCGTTCCTCCGTGGTCCGGATGAAGTCGTCGTTGGTGATGCCCAGCCGCTGCCAGGTCTCCCGGTAGGCGGTCGAGATCTCCTCGGTGAAGGCCTGGGGCGTGACCCCGGAGGCGGTCGCGGCCTGGGCGATCTTGTCGCCGTGCTCGTCGGTGCCGGTGAGGAAATAGACGCGGTCGCCGGCCAGCCGCCGGTAGCGACACATGGCGTCGGCGATGATGGTCGTGTACGCGTGGCCCAGGTGTGGGGCCGCGTTCACATAGTAGATCGGGGTCGTGAGGTAGAACGTCCGCTGCGCTATCAGGACAGATCACTCCAAGGGCTTGACGTGGGGCCGCCCCTCCCAGGTCAGCTGTTCCAGCGGCACTTCGGCCTCCGTCCCGTCAGCGAAGCTCACCAGGACGCTCTCCTTGAGCACGCGCAGACCCTTGACCTTTCCCTGCATGCAGCCGCCTCCCCCGCACTCGGCCTGGCACGCCGAGCCCACCCGCGGGAGGCGCGAGCGAAGCTCCTCGTACATCGAGAACTCGTACAGCAGGCAGCACTTCAGCCGACCGCAGTTGCCCAGGAGCCGGCTGTCGGTGAGCGGCATGTCCTGCGCCTTGGCCATCTTGACCGCGATCGGCTCGAACTTCCTCAGGTAGGAGGAACAGCAGAGCTGGCGGCCGCATGGCCCGATCCCGTCCATGACCTTGGTGACGTCGCGGGCGCCGATCTGGCGCATCTCGATCCGCGTGCGGAACTCGCGCGCCAGCTCGCGCACCAGCTCGCGGAAGTCCACGCGCTCCTCGGCGAAGAACATCACCATCACCTTCCGGCCGTCGGGCTGGACCTCCACGTCCACGACCTTCATCTTGAGCCCGCGCCGCTGCGCCTTGGCCTGGACGGTCTCGCGGGACTTCTTCTCGCGCTCCCGGCGCTCCTTCCAGCCCTGGACCTCCTGCGGGGTGGCGGCGCGGACCACCCGCGGGAACGCCCGGTCCCGCTTGAACTCCGGGACGGGGCGCCTGGGACGCCGGACCTCGCCGACGGCCGTGCCGTTGGGGATCTCCACCACGCAGAAATCGCCCACGTGGAGCTCCAGCTCTTCGACGAGGTAGTCGTTGGCGCTGACCGGTTCACGGAGCCTGACGCCGATCAGGTACTGCGTCGCGGTCTCGACTGGTCCGCTGGTCTCGTCCATGATCACATCCTCACGCCGCCTTCGGGACGAGGCGGCTGAGCAGCACTTCGAGGGTCAGCCGCGGGGACACGTTCCCCTGAAGCGCCTGCCAGGCGTCACGGCACGCGACGAGGGCCCCGAGGATCGCCTCCCACGAGGCCGCCGCGCCGGCCCGGGACAGCTCGACCTCGCGGTCGCCCGAGACCAGGAGCCGCGCATCGCCACCCGCCTTGGCGCAGAGGAGGTCACGGTGCCAGAGCCAGACCGCCTCGATGAACTCCTGGACCTGGGTCCTGTCACGGCCCACCGCCTCCACGGCGTCCAGGAGCACGTCACCGTCGCCGGCGCTGATTTGCTGCAGGACTCCCAGCGCACCGTCCCGCCGCTGGCGCCACGCCCGGGCGTCCCCCGCCAGGACCAGCCCGACCCGCCCCTGACAGGCGCGGGCCAGGAAGCGTGCCGTCGCCTCGTCCACACCGTGTTCACGCAGCACTGCGACGGCCTCGGCCTCCGACAGCGGCGCGAACCGCACGACCTGACAGCGCGAGAGCACTGTGGGCGGGAGCGCCCTGGCCTGCGACAGGATCAGGACGAGCACTGTCCGGTCCGGTGGCTCCTCGAGCGTCTTGAGGAGCGCGTTCGCCGTCACCGGGAGCATTCGCTCTGCCTCGTCGAGGATGAAGATCTTTCGCGGGCCCTGGTGCGGCGTGAGCGCGGCCAGCCGCTCGAGCTGGCGGATCTGCTCGATCTTGATGTTCTGACCATCCGGCGCGATGAGCTGGCAGTCGGGGTGAGTCCCGGCCTCCACGCGCCGACAGGCCGAACAGCTCCCGCACCCGCCCATTAGCCCCCTCACCCCGCCCTCTCTCCCTCCGGTGCCCCCCATTTCTTCTCCTCTCCCCGGTGGGAAGAGGTGGGGTGAGGGGCGCGAGGGGCAGAGGAGCGAGCGGGCAAAGGCCAGCGCGGTCAGCTTTCGCCCGACGCCCGAGGGCCCGACAAAGGCATAGGCGTGAGCGACCCGATCCAGGGCGAAGGCGCGCTCGAGCAGTTCAATGGCCGCTGCGTGTCCGCGGATGGCGCCCGGCATCATGCGGGCACCTCCCGGCCCTGGAAGAGCTTCTCGACCGCGGCCCGGACTTCGGCCTGAAGCGCTTCGACCGGCTGGTCAGCCCGGAGCCTCACGACCCGCTCGGGCTCCTCCAGCGCGATCTCGAGGTAGCCCTGCCGCACCCGCCCGTGGAAGGTCACGTCCATCCGCTCAAAGGCATCCAGGGCTTTGCCGGAAAGCCGCGCGAGGCCGACCTCGGCGGGAAGGTCCAGGAGGAGCGTGCGGTCCGGCCGTAGCCCGCCGGTCGCCAGCGCGTTCAGCTCCCGGATGAGGCGCCGGTCCACTCCCCGACCGTAGCCCTGGTAAGCCATGGTGGCGTCGGCGTAGCGGTCGCAAAGCACGACCTCGCCTCGCTCCAGGGCCGGCCGAATGACCTCGCTGACGTGCTGCTGCCGCGCCGCGAGGAAGAGAAAGACCTCGGCGAGCGGGGTTGGAGCCGGGCGGTCGGTCGCGAAAAACGCGCGGACCATCTCGCCGAGCCGGGTCCCGTCGGGCTCGCTCGTCTCACGGACAACGTGCCCCCGGGCGCGCAGCCAGTCGGCGAGCATCCGGCACTGGGTCGTCTTCCCCGACCCCTCGATCCCCTCGATCGTGATCAGCACTCCGCGCATGGTTAACACGCACCTGCTCCCAAACCCGACTCACTCGCCTGGTTAATCAGTTCCAATCAACTGGCTCACGAGTCGGCAATCTACACCATTCCGCCACGCCGGTGGCGCGAGCGTCCGGCGGTCGTCCGTAAAAAGAGCACAACCCTCCTTACGGGCCAGATCAACCAATCCAGTATCAGTCGGTCCCACCAAACAAATCGCATCACGCAGTACCGGTTGCGCATGCATAGCGACCAATGCCACCAATCGCTCTTCAACGTTCTTCCGCCCTAGGAACTCCAAAGCAGATGACCAAAACTTCCCCAACTTGTCTCCGTACAATTTCAGACGTCCGTTCTCCAGACCCTGCAGTTCCCCCACCACATGGGACGTTGTGAGAAGCCTCCCGATACTATCGAACAGTCCCCGATATCCTTCCTCAAACGTAGGAATGCGTAAAACATCACCACTAACCACCTTGCCCAGGATCGAACGTCGCTTCTCATCCGTTATCCCGGTCACCTGGACATAGTTCACGGTGAGCATCGTGAATAGCGGCCCTGTATCCACTACCGCTTTGAGCATGACCATCCAACGCGCTGGTCCTAACCCGCAGTGATCCTGCTGCCAGATACGTACGGTACATCATATTCAAGTGAAAGCTGCTGCCTTTTTTCCTTCAATACCCCGAGAAGTCGGTTCACGCTCCGTAATACTTCCTCTCCGGCTTTTATCGTTGCCTGGTGATGACCTTTCATCGAAGAGCGGCTCACCACCGCCATAAACTCGCCCTTGTACTTGTTCCAGAGCCGTGCCGTGGAATAGTAGCCAGGAAGATCATTCGTGTTGTTCACGACGTGTTGGGCGAGAAGCGCGAGATGATCCGATTCGGGATACGCTCCAAATAGATCTGTCAAGGTTGCTCCGATCTCTGAAAGACACTCCTGGGTTGTGACCCTTCGATAAAGCTCATGCAATTCAGGACTGTTCTCGATCTCGGAGTGAAGTCCTTTGCATTTCTCCAAGAGCAACGCCAGCTTCCTGTCGTGATCCTCCACGGCACTCCTGGCATCTGGATAAAACCCAAGGAACTGGTCCAGATTGTCTCTAGCCGCAACTTCGATAGACGCCCGTACATGGGGTAGTAGTTCGAACCGCGCTGGCCTAAACCGCCAGGTCCAATTTTTTTGCTCAAGGATGCATCTTCCACCTCGAGTGAGCGAAGCACCGGATTGATTACTGTATCAAACCACGCCTCGACAATGCGCTGACCAATGTTAATGCGCTCCTTTGGGCGGAGACCGGCTGAGCGAGTTCTCTTACTCATGACCCATATTCTCTGACCAATTATACGCACCCGGACCTGCGAAGTCTCAAACTAGGCCATGAAGCGGGAAGATCGTCCGCCGGATCGCCTCCACCTGGCGGCGGGCGTACTCCAGGGTCTCGCGCCGGGTGTCGCCGGGGAGCGCGGCGGGCGGATCCCAGAGCGAGCCGTCGCGGAAGCCGAAACGAGCCAGCTCCGGGCGGGCCAACGCCGGCAGCTCGGGCGACAGCTCGATCCCGTTCAGCACCGCCCAGGCCGCGCTCCAGGCCCGGGCGACGTTGGCGAGATCGTAACCGCCGCCGCCGAGGGCGACGAGCCGCGGGGCCAGCTCGACGATCCGCTTCACGGTGCGCGCGAACCCCTGGACCGAGAGCGCGAGATGGGTCAACGGATCGGTGCGGTGGGAGTCGATCCCGAGCTGCGCCACGACCACGTCGGGCGCGAACGCCCGGACCAGCGGCGGGACCACCGCCTCGAACCCCTCCGCATAGACCTCGTCGTCGGTGAACGCCTCCAGAGGGAGGTTCACCGCGTAGCCGCGGCCCGGTCCCTCGCCCAGCTCCTCGACGAAACCGGTGCCGGGGAAGAGACGGTCGCCCCTCTCGTGGGTTGAGATCGTGAGGACGCCGGGATCCCGGTAAAAGGCGAACTGGACGCCGTCGCCGTGGTGCGCGTCGATGTCGACGTAGGCCACGCGCCAGCCGCGCTCGCGGAGCGCCAGGATCGCCAGCACCGGGTCGTCGATGTAGCAGAAGCCCGAGGCCCGGGCGGGCATCGCGTGGTGGAGGCCGCCGGCGAAATGGAAGGCGCGCTCGATCTCGCCCTCCGCCACCAGCTTGGCCGCGAGGAGCGAGCCGCCCGCGACCAGGCACGAGACGTCCCACACGCCGGGGAAGACCGGGTTGTCCCCGTAGCCCAGGCCGTAGCGCGCGGCTCCCGGAACCTGGAGGCCCGCGCTCACGGCCTTGAGGACCTCCAGGTACTCCCGGGTGTGGAAGCGCTCGATGATCGCCTCAGCGGCAGGCTCGGGGGCCAGGACCTTGGCGTGGGGCAGCGTCGTGAGACCGTACGCTTCCATGAGCCGCCAGGTGAGGCCAAGCCGCTCCATCCTGAGGGGGTGCGTCGGCCCGTAGTCGAAGCGGCCGTACTGCTCGGAATAGATCAGGGCCGTGTTCATGGCTGAGCCCGACGGCCGCCGGCGACCTCGCGGACGGCCTTCCGCCGCCACGCCCCGCTCTTCCCGCCAGACTTCTCCAGGAGGCAGAGGTCGGTGAGGACGACGCCCTTGTCCACGGCCTTCACCATGTCGTAGACGGTGAGCCCGGCCACCGCCGCAGCGGTGAGCGCTTCCATCTCGACGCCGGTCTTGTCCACGGTCCTGACGCGCGTTTCGATCGTGAGGGTCGAGCGCCTTGGGTCCAGGGCAAAGGTCACATCCACGCCGGTGAGCCTGAGCGGGTGAGCGAGCGGGATGAGGTCGGGCGTTCGTTTCGCCGCGAGGATCCCGGCGGTCCGCGCCACGCCGAGGACGTCGCCCTTCGCCACCTGCCCGGCCTTGACCGCGGCCAGCGTCGCGGGTTTCATGCGGAGGATGACCCGGGCCACGGCCTCGCGGGCAGTCTCCGGCTTGGGCGTGACGTCCACCATGCGCGCGTCCCCTTGCGGGGTGAGGTGGGAGAGCCCTCCGAAGGGGGACTCCCCCCGCGAAGGCGCCATGAGCGACGCCGGAGGTTAGCTCAGGCCGTCGCCTGAGAGGAGGAGGTCTGACGGGCCCGGCGGATGATGGCCTCCATCCGGTCCTTGGCCATCAACTTGAGCTTCTTCAGCTCGCTGGCCCGCCACTGCTGATCCGCCGAGAGGAACGGCCGGGCCTGCAGCTCCTCGAGCTCGTGCTCGTAACCGCGATGCTCTTCCCGGAGCTTCCGGAACTCGTCGTTCTCGGCGGTAAGTCGCTCAATCAAGGTGTCACGGTCTGACATTCAAGCCTCCTTGACGTGACCGGCCTCATAAAACAACGCAGGCCAGCGACCGTCTGGCGCTGGCCTTCAGAGCGATGTGTGCGGTTCCGCGGCACTCGGGCCTCCCTTTTCAGTTCGGCCTCCTACGCGATGGCTCTCTTATAGCAGAACTCGCGGTTTCCTGTCAAGCAGACCGCCCTCAGGTGGTCTGCTTGTGGGGAACCGGCTTCCCCTGCTTGTCCCGGGTGATGATTCGACCGCACTGGGTGCAAGCCTCGAGGCCTGTGTGCATCCCCAGGCGGTCAACATCAAGGTGATCACAGGACTTGTCACCCCACTTCTCCAGCAGCTCCGCGGCCTTCTGAGGGTTCATCGCGCTTCCTCCGGCGCTAGCGCCCGTGGCGGATCACGTGAGGCGCCGTCGCCTTGAAGGCGGCGATGACGGGCACCCCTTCCGTGAGCCCGAGCTCCTCCACCGAGCGGTGCGTCACCAGCGCGACCAGCGGGAAGCCGCAATCGACCACCGCCCTGACATAGACGCTGACGGGAAGGAGCCGCGTGATGGTCCCCGCCAGCTGGTTCCGGGAGCTCGACGCGGGCAGCGGAACGCCTGGGGTCAGGAGCGTCACGTCCTCGGGCCTGAGGCAGAGCCTGACCCGCTCACCCGGAGCGACCTCGGCCGCCACCTCGAGCTTCTGCCCCTCCGCATCCACGATCGCCACGCCGGCGCGGTACGAGAGCACGCGGCAGTCCAGGATCGTCTCCACGCCGACGAACCGGGCGATCTCCTCGGAGGCCGGGGCCCGGAACAGCCGGGAGGCCTCGTCGACCTGGAGGATCTCGCCCCGCATCATGACCGCGACACGGTCGGCGAGCGCCAGCGCCTCCCAGCGGTCGTGGGTCACGAGGACGGTGGTGGTCAGCTCCTCGCGGAGGATCCTCGCCAGCTCCTCGATCAACGCCTCGCGGGTCGGCTGGTCGAGCGCGGCGAACGGCTCGTCCAGCAGCAGGAGCTCGGGCTGCAGGACGAGCGCCCGCGCGAGCGCCGTCCGCTGGGCCTCGCCGCCCGAGAGCGTGCGCGCCTGGCGACCGGTCAGGTGGGCGATGCCGAACCTGTCGAGCCAGGCCCGAACCCGTGCTTCGACCTCCGCCGGCGCGACACGACGGAACCTCAGGCCGAGGGCCACGTTCTCGAAGACGGTGCCGCTGACCAGGAGCGGGTCCTGGAAAACGCTCGCCATCTCGCGCCGGATCGTGAGAAGGCCTCCCCTCCCGACCGGCTCGCCCTTGAATCTGACCTGGCCGGCCGCGGGAGCCTCGAGGAGCCCGATCACTCTGAGCAGCGTGGACTTGCCGGCCCCGTTGGGACCGATCACCGCCAGGATCTCGCCCGCGCGAACCTCGAGGGCGGGAACCCTGAGCGTGAATGCGCCGGCGTAGCCGATCCGGACCGCGGACAGCTCGACGACGGGGGAGCCCGTGCCGCTCATTTACTGTCGGAGGGGGCCGCGACGGCCCCCTCCGAGGCCTCCCCCATGGCTTGCGCCGGCAAAGCCGGCGCTCGAATAAGCCGGGGCCAGTAGAGTAGCGCGCGCCGTCTCATTCGGACGGGAGCACCTGGATGGAGCCCCGGTGGATGGAGACCTGCCAGCGCCTGGCCCGCGCAATTTCTAAAATCTCGTAGACCAGCTTCGGCACCTCGACCTCGAGATCGTACGCCCCCTGGCTCGGCTCCCCGGGGGCGTCCAGCCTGAAGAACAGCGTCCACGTGGTGCCCTGATCCTCCTCGCCCACTACCTGGCCTTCCATCAGGTTCATGTGGTGGCCGGGGTCAGGGCCGGGACGGTCTTTCCTGATGAGGCGCACGTACTCCGAGCGTATGAAGAAGGCAAGCGGACTGCCGGGCGGCGGCAAGTACAAGCGCGCAGGGGAGTTCACAGCTTCGAGCGTCTGGCCGCGCCAGCGGATCTGGATGATCTCGGGAGTCGCCTTGGCAACGGTGCCCCTGAGGAGGTTCCGCACCCCGATCAGCCGCGCCACCCGCTCCGACGTCGGCTGCCAGAGGAGCTCGGACTTCGGCGCGGTCTGGAGGACGCGCCCACCCTCGTACACCACAACGCGATCGGCGAGCTGGTAGGCTTCGGACAGATCGTGGGTCACCAGCACCGTGGCCTTCCCCCACTCGCGGATGACCTGTCCCAGCTCCTGGCGGAGCTGGCGGCGGAGCGGGGCATCGAGGGCCGAGAGCGGCTCGTCGAGCAGGAGGAGGTCGGGATCCACCGCCAGCGCCCGGCCCAGGGCGACGCGCTGCTGCTGGCCGCCGGAGAGCTCCGAGGGGTAGCGCCGCCCGAGGTCGGCGAGGCCGAGCCGCTCGAGCACCTCGCCGGTCCGGCTCAGACGCTCCACTCGCGAACGGCCCTTGAGGCCGAACGCAACGTTTTCCACCACGGTCAGGTGGGGGAAGAGGGCGTAGCCCTGAAAGACGTAGCCGAGCCGTCGGAGCTGGGGCGGAAGATCGATGCCGGCCGCGCTGTCGAAGAAGACGCGGTCGTTGAGCGCGATGCGCCCCCGATCCGGCCGCACGAGGCCAGAGAGGCACTGGAGCGTCAGAGTTTTCCCCGCGCCCGAGGGGCCGAAGAGGGCCACGACCGGCTCATCGGCCTCCCAGCTCACGTCGAGCGTGAACCCGGGGAGGCGCTTCGTGACGGACAGGGAAACCATCGCGCGCCCTCAGTACCGGAGCCGCGCCAGCCGGCTCAGGCCGAAGAGCAAGACCGTCACGACGCCGATCGCGATCAGCGCGAGCGCGTTGGCCTCGGCCATCTGGTTGGCCTGGACACGGTCGTAGATCGCCAGGGGGAGGGTCTGGGTCTTCCCCGGGATGCTCCCCGCCACCATGAGCGTGATCCCGAATTCCCCCAGCGCGCGGCAGAATGCCAGCACCGTTCCCGCCAGGATCGACCGCCACGCGAGCGGCAGCGTCACCACCCAGAAGATGCTCCACTCCGAGCGCCCGAGGGTCCGCGCCGCCTGCTCGAGCCGCTGGTCCACCGTCTCGAACCCGGCCTGGGCCGACTTGATGAGCAGCGCGATCGAGCCAACCGAGGCCGCGAGGACCGCGGCCTTCCAGGTGAACGCGAGCTCGAGGCCCACGGCGGCCAGCGCCTGACCGACCGGCCCCTGAGCGCCGATCACGACCAGCAGGTAGTAGCCGACGACCGTCGGCGGCAGGACCAGCGGGAACACGACGACCACCTCGAGCAGCTCCCGACCCGGAAAGCGCCGCCGCGCGAGCAGCCACGCCACGGGGATCCCGATCAGAAGCGTTAACACGGTTGCCGTGACGGACACGCGGAGCGAGAGCCACAGCGGGAAGAGGTCCACGCTCAAAACTCCCCGGGGAGCAAGAAACCGTAGCGCTTCATGATCGGCCGGCCCTCAGGCCCGCTGGTGAAGTGGATGAAGGCCAGCCCCAGCTCGGGTCGGGGGCTCCGCCTCACCACCGCCACGGTCTGGTTCAGGGGCGCATGGAGCGCGGCGTCGAGCAGCGTCCAGTCGACCTCCGGCACGTCCGCGATCGAGAGCGCCACGATCCCGGCTTCGACGGCCCCGGTCTGGATGAACTGCAACGCGTGACGGATATTCTCGCCGTAGATCAGCTTGGGCTTGATCGCCTCCCAGATCCCGACCTTTCTCAGCGCCTCCTCCGCCGCTCTGCCGTACGGGGCGTGCGACGGGTTCGCGATAGCCACGTGCCTGATCTTCGGATCGAGGAGGGCGCGGAGCTCGGTGAGCTTGGGCCCGGAGCGCCTCGACGTCGCGAGGACGATCCGCCCCTGGGCGTAGAGAGTCTGGGTCTCAGCGATGAGGAACCCCCTGGCCACGAGCCGCTCGACAAAGCCCTGGTCGGCGGCAAAGAAGACATCCGCCGGCGCACCGTGCTCGATCTGCCTGGCCAGGTTGCCGGTCGAGCCCAGGACCAGCG
>JACQWB010000193.1 GCA_016209385.1 Candidatus Rokuibacteriota bacterium | reverse complement strand
GGCGTCGATGGCCTCCGCCGTCTCGTCGCCGGCGTCCGGCCGGGCCGCCGGTCGGTCGGCGGCGGCGCCACCGACCAGCCCCAGCATGAGCAGTCCTCCACTGACGATCCCCCCGCTGGCAACGGCTGCGGCAAGGAGCTGGGCCGCTACCTCAAGCCCGGCGACGTGGTGGAGCTCGTGCCGTCTTCCCAGAGGGATCACCGTCGATCTCGCGAGGTTCCGTCATCCTTCTATTCGCGCTCATGAGGGCGATGGTGGTGGCTCGCCGGCGCAGGAGGGGATTCGAGGGTGGGGGCGCCATCTACGCAGCGACCCTGGAAACGGCGGTCAAGGCGACATTCGCGCTCACCTACCCCATCGAACCCGCGCGAGACCCCTGGTCCTCACGGCGTGTCGGTCAATCGCTCAGACCGGGAGCGTGGCGACGGCCACCGGCGGTGAGGTCCGGCGTGGCGTGAAGACCGTGCCATCGCGGAGCAACGCATAGAGGATCCCGGCCAGGCGGCGGGCGAGCGCGACGATCGCGACGTGCTTGCCGCGGCGGGCCGCGATGTGGAGGGCCCAGGTCCGGAGCGCCTCGGCCTCGGGGGGCCGGCGCCGGAGAATCGAGACGGCGGCCTGGATGAGGAGCCAGCGCGTGCGGCTGGAGCCGGCCTTGGTGATGGGACCACGGCGCTGCGTGTCGCCCGAACTGTTCTCGCGCGGCACCAGACCGAGGTAGGCCGCGAGCTGGTGGGCGTGGGCGAAGCGCTGGACGTCGTCGATCGTGGCGACGAAGGCGGCGGCCGTCACGGGCCCGACGCTGGGCACGGTCCGCAGGCGCTGGACGCGCTCATCGTGAGCGGCCACGTGCTCGATCGTCGCGTCGGAATACGCGAGCTGGCGGTTGAGGTGCCGCATGACGGCGAGGAGCGGGCCGATCAGCGGGAGCAGGGATCCCGGAAGGACCGTGCGGATCTACCATCACGGCGATTGGGCCCCTGAGGCGGCTTCAAACGCTGGTCGGCGCGGCAGAGTCAGCCCAAGCAGGGGCCAAGGGCTCAACGGCCGCCACGGGCGCGAGGCGTGGGGAGCGCGAGCGCCTCGTCGTCAGTGACGGTTGGGATAGTGTCTCTTATGTTGGTGGAGCTGAGGGGATTCGAACCCCTGACCCCAAGACTGCCAGCCTTGTGCTCTCCCAACTGAGCTACAGCCCCACCGGTCCCGCTACGTTACCGTCCATCTCGAAATTTGTCAAGGTTCGCCCATGCTTGCGTGAGGAAGGGACGTTCGCTACACTCACTGGACGGTCGGGGATGTGGCGAAACCGGCATACGCGAAGGTCTCAAAAACCTTTGGGGGTCACCCCGTGTGGGTTCGAGTCCCACCATCCCCACCAGCCCTCTTGACGCGCGACTGACGGGGTGGCTCGTGACCGATCAGGAACCACGGCCCTCGGACTGCGTCGCGTGCCTCGGGCACTGGCCCGCCGCGGACCATCGGATCGCGGACCTGGGGGCGACGGTCGCCTACCTGAATCAGGATCAGTTCTTCCGCGGCTGGACGTACGTCGTTCTCAAGCGGCACGCCACAGAGCTGTTCGAGCTCAGCCGGGAGGAGCGCGGCAGGCTCATCGAGGAGGTGAGCGCGGTCGCGCGGGCCCTGGCCACCGTATTCGGGGCCGTGAAGCTGAACTACGAGCTGCTGGGCAACCAGGTGGCCCACATCCACTGGCACGTGGTGCCGCGCCTGGCCGGCGACCCGTCGCCGCGCGAGCCGGTCTGGCGGGTGCCCCACGATCCGAGACGGCTCACGGCCGCCGAGCTTCGGGAGCTGATCGGGCGCATCCGCCAACACTTGTAAGGAGAGAATCACGGTGGCGAGGGTGCCGTACCTTCCCCGGGGCGAAGTTGCGCCGGACCTCCAGGAGATTTACGACGCGCTCGTGCGCGAAGCCGGCATCGTCCCCAACTTCCACAAGGCCCTTGCGCATTTCCCGAATGCGTCAACCGCGTACCAGGCGTTGCGCACGGCGCTCCGGATCGGCCCCTGGATCCTCGGTTGCGGGAGCTGGCCCACCTCAAGTCCTCCCTCGTCAGCGGCTGTCGCTACTGAGTGGCGCACGGCGATCAAGCACCCGGGCCTGGGCGCGGTGAAGCTCTCGAGCGCGAACACGGCCCTGATTACCCTGAGCGGTGCGACGAGCAAGGTGACGATCTCGGCGCCCTAGTTCTCGCCGCCCTTGACGCGCGGCGCGAGTCGTCATACGTTTCCGGTATGTCCGTAACCGCCGGTACCGTTGCATGACCATCCCCGAGTACGATCTCATCGGGAAGGTCGCCTTCGTCACCGGCGCGGGACGGGGCATCGGGAAGGGGATCGCCCAGGTCCTCGCCGAGGCCGGCGCCGACGTCGTCATCAACGCGCTCACCCCCAAGTACGTCGAGGGGCTGGCGGCGGGCATCGCGAAGGCCACGGGGCGGCGCGTGGTGCCCCTGGTGGCGGACGTGACGAAGCCGGACGAGGTGGAGGGGGCCGTCGGGCGGATCCTCTCCGAGTTCGGCGCCCTCCACATCCTGGTCAACAACCTGGGCGATGCGATCAGGAAGCCGCTGGTGCCGATCCCGGGTTCGGCGGCCGGCGCGTCGGCACCGCTGAGCGACGAGGAGCTGCGTCTCATCGTCGACTTGAACTTCACGGCGACGGTGCTCTGCAGCCGCGCCGTCGGCCCGCATATGCTGGAGCGCCGCTCGGGGAAGGTGATCAACATCGCCTCCTTCGCCTCGGGCAAGGGCGCGCCGAACCTGGTGATCTACGCCGCCGCGAAGGCCGCCCTGGTGGGCTTCACGCGCTCGCTGGCCGTCGAGTGGGCCCCCCACGGCGTCCAGGTCAACGCGATCGCCCCCGGGCTCTTTCCCGATGCCGTGACCGCGGGCGAGGAGGGGTATGCGCGGCGCGTCCGGGAGGCCCAGCAGACGGTCCCGCTCCGCCGCGAAGGGCGGCTCCGGGAGGTGGGGCTCCTCGCGCTCTATCTGGCGTCCGCGGCCTCGGACTATATGACCGGGCAGACGCTTTACCTTGACGGCGGCCTGACGGCGTGAGGCGGCCAGTCACCGCAGGGCACGCGGGGAGGGTGGACGGTCCATGATCACGAAGTTCTCGGTCCTCTACGTCGGGCAGATCGAGCTGGAGAACATCGGGCGGGACGGCACGCCGGCGGACGAGCGCTGGTACCCGAACGAGCGGTTCGCCGAGGCCTACTTCACCGCGCGGGACATCGCGCACACGATGGACGAGCTGGGCTACTACTGCCTCTGGATGGCCGAGCACCACTTCCAGCGCGAGGGGTACGAGGTCATTCCAAACCTCATTCTCCTCTCCACCTGGCTCGCGACCCAGACGAAGCGGCTCAAGTTCGGCTGCGCCTTCAACATCCTGCCGATGTGGCATCCGATCCGCCTGGCCGAGGACTACGCGCTCGCCGACATCCTGACGAACGGGCGCGTGATCTTCGGGGTGGGGCGCGGGTACCACACGCGCGAGGTGGAGACGTTCGGCTCGCCGATGCTCGACAACGACGCCAACCGCGAGCTGTTCGAGGAGCAGCTCGAGATCATCCTCAAGTGCTTCGACGAGGAGTCGTGGAGCCACCACGGCAAGCGCTACGTCATCCCGCCGCCGGTCCCCTACCGCCACTACGAGCTGCGCGAGATCACGTGCATCCCGCGCCCGATCCACCGGCCGGTGGAGATCTGGCAGCCCATCGCGAGCGGCAAGACCCTCGACTTCATCGCCTCGCGCGGCATCAAGGGGATGGTCACGCTGAACGGCGAGAAGATCGTGGACCAGGTCTTCCGCGCCTACCGGGACGCGGCGGCGCGGGCCGGGCGCACGCTCGAGCTGGGCCAGGACCTCTGCTGGGGCGCCGGCGTCTACCTGGCCGACACCGCGGAGGAGGCGATCCGCCGGGTGGAGCCGTCCCACGACGAGCGCTACAAGTGGTTCGCGCCCTTCGGCTTCGTCCGCTACGCGGACGCGGAGGGCCGCCCCTGGGGGACGCCGGGCGCCCCGGCGCGCGTCCCCACGATCCGCGACGGGGTGGAGCAGAAGGCGTGGCTCTGCGGCCCGCCCTCCCACGTCATCGAGATCATCAGGGAGTTCGAGGCGAGGTACCCCGGCCTCGAGCAGATGATGATCCACTGGGCCGAGGGGATCCCGCCTCAGGAGTTCAAAGAGCAGCTCCGCTGGTTCGCGCGCGACGTGATGCCGGCCTTCAAGCGTTAGAGCGCGCGGCGATCCGAGTGACCGAGCAGCCGCGCTCGGCCTGGCCACTCGATAGCGGGGGGGTAGGCTTGTAGCGCAAGAGGAGGAGACGCCATGGCCCGACGAATCGCCCTCGGGGTGTTTCTCCAGCTCTTGATTGTATTTCTGATCGCGCAGCCCGCGCTTGCCCAACAGCCGAAGCGGGGCGGGGTTCTCCGGATGGCAGTGCGGGAGGCCCCGAACCTGGATCCCCACCTTTCCGTGAGCTTCCTCACCCACTCCTACATCAGCCTGGCCTACAGCCAGCTGGTCCGCTTCCCCAACGGCCCCGAGCAGAAGCACCCGGCTGATTTCGCAATCGTCCCTGATCTGGCGGAGAAGTGGGAGTACAAGACTCCCACGACGCTGGTGTTCTCTCTTCGCAAGGGTGTGAAGTTCCACAACAAGCCCCCGGTCATCGGCCGCGAGGTCACCGCGGAGGACGTTAAGTACTCCCTCGAGCGCTTCATGGCCAAGTCGGGCTTCAGGGCGCGGTTCGAACCGGTGCAGTCCATCGAGGTTGTGGACCGGTACACGGTCCGGGTCACCCTCAAGGAACCCTTCGCCCCGTTCCTGAACCACCTGGCGAACCCGAGCTTCACCGCCATCCTGCCCCGCGAGGCCGAGGAGAAGTTCAAGAACTTCAACCATCCCGACGCCGTGATCGGCACCGGCCCGTTCGTCTTGAAGTCCTACGAGAAGGGTGTCAAAGCCACGTTCGAGCGGAACCCGGATTACTTCATGAAGGGGCTCCCGTATCTGGACGGCGTGGTGCTCGAGATCACGCCCGATGCGTCCGCACGCGTGTCGCTGCTGAGAGCCGCGAAGGTCGAGCTGGCCCACATCTGGGGGTGGTTGAGCCCTGAGCAGGCGAAGCCGCTCAAGCAGACCAACCCGGAGATGGTGATGACGCCGCACGTCGTGATCGGCCAGGGAAAGATCTATATGCGCACCGACCAGCCGCCCTTCAGCGACGCGCGCGTCCGCCGCGCGATCTCGCTCGCCATCGACCGGAAGGCGTGGAACGACGCCCTCCTCTACGGCGAGGGGTGCATTGACGCGGGGCCGGTCCCGTGCGCGATGAAGGAGTGGAAGCTCGATGCCTCGAAGCTCGAGCCGGCCAAGGCCAAATACCTGATCGGCTACGACCCGAACGAGGCGAAGCAGCTCCTTGCGCAGGCCGGCTTCCCCAAGGGCTTCACCACGCCGATGTTCCACTGGCCGGGCTACACGCCGCCGTGGCGGAGCTACTACGAGCTGGCGGCCGACAACCTGGGGAAGATCGGCATCACCGCGGAGCTGAAGCCGGAGGAGTACGGCAAGTACATCTCCACCACCTACCTCGGCAAGTTCGAGAAGATGGCGATGGGCCCCGTGACACCCTTCACCGAGGTGGACGACTGGCTCTACGGAGTGTTCTTCCCCGAGCAGCCTAACAACCGGAGCCACGTGGCCGACGCCGAGCTGAACAAGCTGCTCGTCGCCCAGCGCCGGGAGCTTGACCCGAAGCGGCGGAAGGAGATCGTCGACGAGATCCAGCGCCACCTGGCCGACAAGGCCTACTACGTCTACGTCCCGACCGCGCCCCAGTACGTCTCGCACCCGCCCCACGTGAAGGGCTTTCTGCACCACGAGGGCTACGGCCTGGGGCTCCGGCTCATGTACGCCTGGCTCGACCGGTGACCCTGAGGTGGGACTGCTCGTGTCGATCATCCCCTCTCCCCCAGTGGGGGAGAGGGTGAGGGTGAGGGGGACAACGCTCGCGCTCATCGTCTCCCTCGCGATTACCCTCCTTTCGGGGCCGGTCGCCGCCGACGCGCAGCAAGCAGGGAAGGTTCCCCAGATAGGTTTCTTGGCCGCAGTCACCCCTTTGCAGCCCAACCTCGACGCATTCCGGCAAGGGCTTCGCGAGCGCGGCTACGTAGAGGGCCAGAACCTTGCCATCGAGTACCGATTCGCCGAGGGCAAGTACGAACGACTCCCTGGCCTCGCGTCCGAACTGGTGCAGCTCAAGGTTGACGTCATTGTCGTGCTGGGTACGCCACCGGCCCTGGCCGCCAAGGACGCGACCAGGACGACCCCCATCGTCATGCTGGCGGTTGGCGATCCGGTTGGGACCGAACTCGTCACCAGCCTTGCACGACCGGGCGGGAACATCACGGGGGTGTCCCTGCTTGCTCCAGAGCTAGTCGGAAAACAGCTGCAGCTCCTGACGGAAGCCGTCCCAAAGGTTTCCCGTGTGGCCATCCTCAGCAATCCGCGCCATGCCCTCCACCCCCTCATGTTAAGAGAGACGGAGGTTCCGGCCCGTGAGTTGGGCGTCCAACTTCAAATCCTCGAGGTGCGAAGCCCCAATGAGTTCGACAGCACGTTCTCGGCGGTGACCAGAGAGCGCGCGGCTGGGCTCCTCGTGCTGCCTGACCCGATGTTCTTTCGTCACCGAACACGGATCGCAGACCTTGCGGCAAAACACCGCCTGCCATGGGTGGGCGCGGAGAGGGAGTATGCGGAGGCAGGCGGCCTCATGAGCTATGCGTGGAGCCTGGCCGAGAGGCACCACCGCACGGCATACTTCGTGGACAGGATCCTGAAGGGCGCCAAGCCCGCCGACCTGCCGGTGGAGCAGCCCACGAAGTTCGAACTGGTCGTGAACCTCAAGACGGCGAAGGCCCTCGGCCTGACGATCCCGCAAGCCGTGCTCATCCGAGCGGATCACGTGATCCAGTAGGCGACACTAGATGTTCTCCGGGTTGTCGGCTTCCGTCCAAAAGTACGACGCCCCTTCTGAGACGGCTCAGGAGGCGCGGCAGGTTTGACATCATGCGGGAAATTGCTACGCTGAAGAGGTGCTGTGCAGTCCTTACTCCCTGGAGGGAAACGGTGGGAGGATACGAGTACAGCTACACGGTGCTCTTCGAACCGGCTGAAGAGGGCGGCTACGTCGTTACCTGCCCGGCGCTGCCAGGGGTGGTGACCCAGGGAGAGACCCTGGAAGAGGCGCGAGCGATGGCGGCGGACGCCATCCGGGGGTACCTGGAGAGCCTCATCAAAGATGGCCTGCCCATCCCGCCGGATACCAGCCCGGAGCCGATCAAGGAGAAGGTCACGGTTGTGCTCCAAGCGGCATGACGCCGCGCCTGCCAGCGCTCAGGCCCACGGAAGTCATCCGGGCCCTGGAGCGGGCTGGCTTTTTCCTCCACCACACTACAGGCAGCCACCACTACTTCAAGCATCCCGACAAGCCCCACCTGCGGGTGACGGTTCCCGTTCATCCCGGCGACCTCAAGCGGCGCGTTCTCGCCTCGATCATCAAGCAGGCCGGGCTCACCACCGAGGAGTTCCTCCGGTTCCTCTAAGCCAAACTGCCCCAATCGGCCTCCGTCGCGCTCCGTCCAAAAGCGCGACATTGACGGGGCTCCTCGACCTCGCCTAGACTCTCGCCAGGCTCCGCAAGCTGAACGTCCGGCCCTAGGGAGGCAGCGATGTTCCTGGCCCGTGCCGTCCTCCTTGCCTTCACCTTCGGCCTGCTCGCCGCGCCGCTCGCGTCCGACGCGCAGCAGGCGGGCAAGCTCCCCAGGGTAGGGTTTCTATGCCCGGCCGCGAAGGCCGGTCCCTTTCTCCTTTCCCTGGGACAAGGTTTGCGGGAGTTCGGGTATGTGGAGGGCCAGAACATCAGCATCGAGGCCCGCTTCGCGGAAGAGAGGGAAGAGCGGCTTCCTGACCTAGCAGCGGAACTCGTCCGTCTAAGGGTTGACATCCTCGTTCCGATGGGTCCGGCAGCGCTCCGCGCGGCCAAGCGGGCGACGAACACGATCCCGATTGTGATGGCGGGTACAGCTGACCCGGTTGGCATCGGGCTTGTGGCAAGCCTTGCGCGGCCGGGCGGCAACATCACCGGCTTGACCTCGCTGGGCCCGGAATTGGCTGGGAAACGGCTGGAGCTGCTCAAGGAGGTTCTACCCGGGCTGCGGCGCATCGCGGTCTTCTGGGACCCGACGGAGCCGGAGGAGATCGCCGAGTGGAAAGCATACCAGGTTGCGGCTGGCGCCTTGAGGCTTCAGCTTCGATCCATGGAGGTGCGAGTGCTAGAGGATCCAGAAAAAGCATTTTCAGCGCTAACTCTGGAGCCAGTGGACGCGCTCATCAACACAGGATGGATCGGCGTCACCACTCGTCGCGCAAGACGCACTATCGAGTTCGCGGCGATCAATCGGCTTCCGGTGATGGGCGGCCGTAGGAGTTTTGTCGAGGCCGGCGGATTCATCTCTTACGCCGCGGACTACGAGGAGTTGTACCGGCGTGCTGCCGCCTATATGGACAAGATCCTGAAAGGTGCCAAGCCGGCCGATCTGCCCGTGGAAGAGCCCAGGAAGTTCGAGCTGGTCATCAATGTCAAGACGGCCAAGGCCCTCGGGATCAAGATCCCGCAGTCCGTCCTCATGCGGGCTGACCAGGTGATCCAGTGAACCCCTCACCCTTGCCCTCTCCTCGGAGGGTAGCGGGACGATGATGAGGCAGTACATCCTCCGCCGGGTCGCCCTCGCGGTTCCCACGCTCGTCCTCGTGAGCCTCATCGTCTTCCTGATGATGCGGCTCATGCCCGGCGACGTGGCGACGCGCATGGTCGAGGGCCACGCCTACGCCCCGACGCTGGAAGCGCTCAGGAAGGAGCTGGGTCTGGACAGGCCGGTCCACGTCCAGTACCTGGAGTGGATGGCCGGCGTCCTGAAAGGGGACTTCGGGCGCTCCTACTGGACGCGCCAGCCGATCCTGGAGGAGTTCGTCCTGAGGTTCCCCGTGACGCTGGAGCTGGCGGCCCTCACCATCCTGATCTCGGTGGTCATCGGCATCTTCGTGGGGATCGTGTCGGCGGTGCGTCAGGACACGCTTTCCGATTACGTGGGTCGCGTTCTGGCGATCCTGGCGCTCTCGGTCCCCTACTTCGGCCTGGCCGTCCTCGTCGTGGTGCTCCCGTCCATCTACTTCAAGTGGACGCCGCTGTGGACCTATGTCCCGTTCACGACCGACCCCCTGCAGAACCTGAAGATCATGCTGGTCCCCGCGCTCGTCTTCGGCGTCACGCGGGCCGGGCCGATCATGCGCATCATGCGCTCTTCGCTCCTCGATGTCCTGCGGCAGGAGTACATCCGGACCGGCTGGTCGAAGGGGTTGAGCGAGCGGACGATCGTTCTGCGCCACGCCTTGAAGAACGCCATGATCCCCGTGATCAGCCTCGTCGGCCTGCAGACCCCGCTCTACATCGGCGGCTCGGTGATCATCGAGGCCATCTTCCGCCTGCCCGGCGTCGGGCTCTTCTTCTTCGAGGCCCTCACGCGCCTGGATTATCCCGTGGTCCAGTCCGTGAACCTGATCGTGGCGGCGATGGTGGTGGGCCTGAACCTCCTGATCGACCTCACCTATGCCTTTCTGGACCCCCGGATCCGCTACCGCTAGTAGGCAGGCGGCGCTGGCCTCGGCGCCCGGCGCAGAGGCCGTCGTCCTGCTGCGGCAGCTTCCGCGCACCCGCCCGTGGTACACGGACGTGTGGATCCAGATGCTTCGCCGGAAGCCGTTGGGCACTGTCGGCGGAGTCATCGTCGCCGTCATGCTGGTCGCGGCGGTCTTCGCGGAGCTGCTCACGCCGTACGGCTTCGCCCAGACCAACCTCCGGGAGCGGTTCATCGCGGTCAGCGCCGCGCACTGGCTCGGCACCGACCAGCTCGGCCGCGATCTGCTCACGCGCCTGATCTACGGCGCGCGGATCTCGCTCTTCGTGGGTTTCGGCGCGGTGCTGCTCGGAAGCCTGATCGCCACGGTGCTCGGCGTCCTCTCCGCCTACTTCGGCGGGCGGCCGGACCTCGTCCTCCAGCGGGCTGTGGATGCGTGGATGGCGTTCCCACCGCTGCTCCTCCTGATGTCGATCATGTCGCTGGTGGGTCCGAGTGTGTGGAACATCACGGCGGTCCTCGGCGTCGCCTTCGGCATCCAGAACTCCCGGATCATCCGCGGGGTCGCGCTCTCCATCAAGGAGCACACGTACATCGAGGGGGCGAGGGCCGTCGGCTCCGGGCACCTCCGGATCACCGCGGGCCACATCCTTCCGAACGTGCTGCCGACCATCATCGTGGTGGCGACCACGGGGCTCTCCACCGTGATCCTCACCGAGGCGAGCCTCTCCTTCCTCGGGCTCGGGATCCCGCCGCCCTATCCGACGTGGGGCGGGATGCTCTCGCTGGCCGGGCTCGACCACATGTACCAGGCCCCCTGGCTCGCGATCTGGCCCGCCGTCGCGCTGTCGCTGGCGGTCTTCGGCTTCAACATGCTCGGTGACGCCCTTCGGGACTTGCTCGATCCCCGCCTCAAGGGCGGTTGAGGAGGTAGACCATGCCGCTCTCGCCTGCCGAGTTTACCGCAGCGCTTCTCAAAGAGGCGCAGGAGACGCATCCGTGGCTCCACCACCCGCTCTTCCGCATGATCTATGAAGGGAAGCTGACGCGAAGCCAGCTCCAGAACGTGATCCGGCAGCAGGGGTGCTTCTTCCTCGACACGCTCCGCCATGCCGCCTGGAAGATCATCTCGGTGGGCGGGTACACGCCGACCTTTGAAGATCTCGAGCGCCAGCGCGCCCTGATCCCGCTGGTCGTCGAGGAGGGGGGCGAGGACATGGTCGGGGGCAGGACGACGGCCCACGCCCACCTCTTCGTCAGGCTCGCCGAGGGGCTCGGGATCTCGAGGGAGGAGATATTCAACACCGACTACCTCCCGACGACGATCATCGAGAAGAACGAGCTGTTCCTCCTCCAGAGCTCCTCCACCCTCGAGGCGCTCTGCGGTGGGAACATCGCGACTGAGTCGATCAACCCGGTCCACATGGGACGGATGGCGGAGGCGCTCGAGCGACACTACGGGGTACCGCCTGCCGCGCTCGAGTTCTATTACGTCCACGTGAAGGTCGAAGCCGACCACGCCGAGCGCGCGGTGCGGATCATCGAGAAGCTGGCGGCCACCGACGCGGAGCAGGCGCGCGGGCGCCTCGCCATGCGGCGCGCGGTCGCGGCGCGCCGGATCTGCGCCGACGGGATGCTTGAGGCGTTCGTCGGCGCAGCGAGGGGCTGACGCGCCGCGGCGGGGCGAGAGCGCAGAACGGGCTCAGCCTTCCGGCGGTCACACCGCTGTGATATACTTTCCGTGCGATTCCAGATTGACTGCCGGAGGGTCTCCGTGTCCGACTATCTTCCGATCCTGATCTACGCGCTCTTGATCTTCGCCTTCGCGGTGGTCTCGCTCGCCGTCGCCGCCATCCTGCGGCCGGCTCGGCCCGACCCCCAGAAGCTCATGAACTACGAGTGCGGGGCAGAGCCGATCGGCGAAGCGTGGTACCAGTACCCGGTTGGGTTCTATCTGGTCGCGCTGGTCTTCGTCATGTTCGATGTCCTCGCGGTCTTCCTCTTTCCCTGGGCCTTGACGCTCAGGGCGCTCGGCCTCTACGCCGTCGGGGCGATGGGGCTCTTTCTCGGGATTCTCTTTCTCGGCTGGCTCTACGCCTACCGCGAAGGGGTGCTGGAGTGGAAGTAAAGGCTCCGACCCCGCAAGTGCCGACGCCGGTCTGGACCGAGTTCAAGGACCTCCAGGAGTGGAAGAAGTACCACCAGGAGCGTCCCACGGGCGACAAGGCCTCCGCCCTCGTGGAGCAGCTCTTCGACACGATCGAGAACTTCCCCGGTGGCTGGCTCGCCGTCACATCGACGGAGAAGCTGTTTAACTGGGCGCGGAAGGGGTCCATCTGGCCGGTGACCTTCGGCCTCGCCTGCTGCGCCATCGAGATGATGGCCACCTTCGCCTCGCGCTTCGACGTGGAGCGCTTCGGCATGGTCACCTGGGCTTCGCCGCGCCACTCGGACCTGATGATCGTCTCGGGCACCGTGACCATCAAGATGGCGCCGATGCTCAAGCGGATCTACGACCAGATGCCCGACCCGAAATGGGTCATCTCGATGGGCTCCTGCGCCAACTCGGGTGGCCCGTTCCGCCACGGCTACCACGTGGTGAAGGGGGTGGACCGGGTCGTGCCGGTGGACGTCTATGTGCCGGGCTGCCCGCCGACCCCCGAGTCGCTCATGTACGGGATCCTGAAGCTCCAGGAGCAGGTCGCCGCGTTTCAACGCACCGGCCAGCACGCCCAGCCTTCCCCGAAAAGCGACTAGTCTCGTGACCCCGTCTGAGGCGATTGCCCTCCTCCAGGAGCGGTTTGGCGCTCCCGCTGGCGAACCGCTCTATCTCACCATGGAGGTCCCCGTCGAGCGCTGGACAGAGCTACTCGGCTTCGCGAAGGAAACGCTCGGCTGCACATACTTCTCGTTCCTGACGGCGGTGGACTGGAAGGAGGCGGGCTTCGATGTGGTCTGCCGCGTCGAGAACCTGGACGTGGGGATCGGGCTCCTGGCGAGGACCAGGATCGGACGCGAGGCGACCTGCCCGTCGCTGACCTCCCTCTTCCGCGGCGCCGACTGGATGGAGCGCGAGTGCTACGACATGTTCGGGATCCGCTTCGAGGGCCATCCCGACCTGCGTCGGATCTTGCTCTCCCAGGACTGGGAGGGCTACCCGCTCAGGAAGGACTACGCCGTTGACACCCCCCACGCCCCGTACCGATAGGGCAGTTCGAGCCGAGGCGCTTCGGCGCCGGCAGCTTCATCGCCGGCGCCAGCGACGAGGCGAGGCCCGAGAAAGGAGCCTCACATGATCTATGAGCTGAGGACCTACACGCTGATCCCCGGCACCCAGGCGGAGTATCTCCAGAACTCGCGCGACATCGGCCGCAAGATCCGGGGCGACCGGTTCGGCAAACTCGAAGGGGCCTGGACGACCGAGTTCGGCACGCTGAACCAGTACGTGCACCTCTGGAGCTTTAGCGATCTCAACGAGCGGGAGCGGCTGCGCCGGGAGCTGGCGAAGGACGAGCGCTGGACGAAGGAGTTCCTCCCGAAGAACCGGCCGTTCCTGCTGGCGCAGGAGAACAAGATTCTGTACGCGGTGGACGGGGTTCCGTTCACGCCGCCGGTCGGCGGGGACCGGCACATCTACGAGCTCAGGACGTACCGCACGCACGTCGGCAAGGCGCCGGAGTGGCTCGGCCATTTCAAGGTGGCCCTCAAGGCCAGGGAGAAGTACTCGAGGATCGTGGGGCTCTGGACCACGGATATCGCCCAGCTCAACCAGGTGGTGCACCTGTGGGCGTACAGCGACCTGAATCACCGGGCCGAGGTGCGCGCAAAGGCGCTGGAGGATCCCGAGTGGAAGGCGTTTCTCCCGAAGGGGTCTGCCCTCTTGGTGGAGATGCAGTCCATCATCCTGAAGCCGACGGAGACCTCCCCACTCAAGTGAGGAAAAAGGAGCGAGCCATGATCCACGAGCTGCGGACCTACACGATCCAGCCCGCGAAGTTCAAGGACTTCGTCGCGCTCACGACGAAGGTCGGCGTCAAGCTCCGGACGAAGCACTCCAAGCTGGCCGGTTACTGGACCGCCGAAATCGGTGAGCTGAACCAGGTCGTTCACCTCTGGGAATACGACGACTTCGACCACCGGGCACGTGTGCGGGCGGCGGTGGCGAAGGACAAGGCCTGGAACACCAGGTATCTCTCGCGAAGCCGGCCCATGCTCCAGCACCAGGAGTCCATGGTGCTGATGGCGGCGGACTTCTGGCCGTTCACGCCGCCGCCGGGCTCGGGGATCTACGAGCTCAGGAGCTACCGCCTCCACCCGGGGAAGGTCCCCGAGTGGCTCGAGCACTTCAAGGGGGGGCTCCCGGCGCGGCTCAAGTACTCGAAGCCGGTTGCCATCTGGTCCTCGGAACTGGGGGAGCTGAACCGGGTCGTGCATCTCTGGCAGTACGAGAGCCTGGAGCACCGCACGCGGGTGCGGAAGGCATTCATGGCGGACCCGCTCTGGAAAGAGACCGTGGCCAAGCTCCAGCCCCTCATGCAGGTGATGGAGTCGAAGATCCTGATCCCGACCGAGTTCTCGCCGCTTAAGTGATGCAACCAGCGCAGACCCAAGCCCCAGCGGGTGCCACGGTGAGCGGGGCGCCCCACGGCGCGGAGCGCAACGCGACACCGGTGGGGGGATTGGCAGTTGGCAGCCAGGCGTGGCACAGCCGCGCGTTTGCGGGAGCGAGCACCGTGGGGCTGCTCGCCGCGACAGGACCCGCGGCCCCGCGGGCCAAGCGACCGGAGCCGCCGCAGCCGAGCGAGGCTGAGCATGCCTGATCCCGAAGCGCGCAAGGTCATCGAGCTCGGCTACGGCGGGAACGAGCGCCTCGTGATGAACATGGGGCCTCAGCACCCGTCCGCGCACGGGGTCTTCCGGATGATCCTGACGCTCGAGGGGGAGACCATCGTCGCCATCGACGCCGTGATCGGCTACCTCCACCGCTGTCACGAGAAGCTGGGCGAGACCCTCACCTACGTGCAGTACCCCTCGATCGCCTCCAAGACCGACTACGTGGCGGCCATGACCTCCGAACTCGCGTACGTCCTCGCGGCAGAGAAGGTCGGCAAGATCGAAGTCCCCAAGCGGGCCCAGTATCTGCGTGTCCTCGTCGCCGAGCTTCAACGCATCGCCTCACACTGCCTCTGGCTCGGCACGTGGTGCCTGGACCTGGGCGGGGCCTTGGGCGGAGGAGCGACAGTCTTCCTCTACTGCTTCAGGGAGCGCGAGATGGTGCTGGACCTCTTCGAGGCGCTGACCGGCGCACGGCTCCTCTACGGCTTCCACCAGATCGGGGGCACGCGCTACGACCTCCCGGCAGGCTGGGCCGAGCAGTGCCGGAGGACCGTGGACGTGATCAACGGGCGTCTCGACGAGTACGAGGACATGCTGGAGACCAACGCGGTCTTCAAGCTGCGGACCCAGGGCGTGGCGGTGATTCCCAAGGAACTGGCGCTCGAGGTCGGCATCGCGGGGCCGCTGATCCGTGGGTCCGGCGTCGCCTACGACATTCGCAGGACCGAGCCGTACTCCTCCTACCAGGATTTCGACTTCAAGGTTCCCGTGGAAGCCGCCGGGGATTGCTACGCGCGTTACCGGGTGCGGATGCAGGAGTTCCGCGAGTCCATCAAGATCGTCCGCCAGGTCCTCGACGCGCTCCCCGAGGGGCCGATCTCCTCGCGGCCCGGGGTCAAGTCCGTGGGGCAGGTGAGGGTCCCGAAGGGCGAGGCCTACGCGCGAGTCGAGGGGCCGCGGGGGGAAGTCGGCTGCTACCTGGTGGCGGACGGGAGTCCCAAGCCCTACCGGATGAAGTGGCGCGGCGCCTCCTTCTCGAACCTGGCGATCCTCCCCCACATCGTCCCCGGCCACAAGGTGGCCGACGTGGTCGCCATCATGGGATCCGTGGACCCCGTCTTCGGCGAGGTGGACCGATGAATACTCGGAGGGGGGCTCCGCCCCCCTTCCGAATCCTCCCCCCGTCGGGTTGCGCCGGCCGAGCCGGCGCTCGAAGCGCCCGAGCGTGCAGCGCGTGGTGTCCATGAGCGAGCTGCTCCGCGCGGGGGTGGTGGCCTTCGTGCTGCTCAACGCGATCATCTTGATCGTGACGTATCTGACCTATCTCGAGCGGAAGTTCGCTGCGCGCCTCCAGTCGCGGATCGGCCCCTTTTATGTCGGGCGCCCCCACGGCTGGCTCCAGCCCATCGCCGACGCCCTGAAGCTCATGATCAAGGAGGACGTGGTCCCGGCCACCGCGGACCGGCCCGTCTACAACCTGGCCCCGATCGTCTTCCTGGTCCCCTCCATGCTGATCTTCGCCACGGTCCCCTTCGCCCCGGGCCTGGGGCTGGCCGACCTGAACATCGGCCTCCTGTTCTTCCTGGCGGTCTCCTCCCTCGAGATCGTGGGGCTCTTCATGGGCGGCTGGGGATCGAACAACAAGTACGCGCTGCTGTCCGCCATGCGGGCGGTGAACCAGATCATCTCCTACGAGGTGCCGTTCATCCTGACGGCGCTGATCCCGGTCCTCCTGGCCGGCTCCCTCAAGCTCTCGGCCATCGTGGAGGCGCAGCAGGGGCTCTTCGGCTGGTTCGTCTTCTACCCCGTGATCGGCCAGCTCGCCTTCCTCGCCTTCGT
>JACQWB010000192.1 GCA_016209385.1 Candidatus Rokuibacteriota bacterium | reverse complement strand
TGATCCGGCCGCTCAAGGGCACGCTCCCGGAGGATTTCCCGGAGTTCCAGCGCCGCCTCATCCCGATCGACCGCAAGGCGATGACGGCGGAGCTGCCGTGGGGCGCGACGATTGCGCTCCGGCCCTTCTTCGGCATCCTGGCCACGGCGCCGCGCCCGGAGTACGGCACCGTGTCGTCGATCGAGCCGCGCGAGTTCGGCGGCAACATGGACAACAAGGAGCTGGTGCCCGGCACCTCCCTGTTCCTTCCCGTCTTCGTGCCCGGCGCCAACTTCTCGGCGGGCGACGGGCACGCGGTGCAGGGCGACGGCGAGGTATGCCTCACCGCCCTTGAGACCTGCCTGAGCGGCACCTTCGAACTGGTGCTGCACAAGAAGATGAAGCTCGCCTTCCCCCGCGCTGTGACGCCCACCCACTACATTGCGATGGGGATGGACCCCGACCTCGACGACGCGGCCCGGCAGGCGCTCCGCCACATGATGGCCTGGCTCAGGGAACTCAGGGGCTGGACACCCGCCGAAGCCTACGTGTTCTGCAGCCTCGCGTGTGACCTGCACGTGACGCAGCTCGTCGACGGCAACAAGGGCATCCACGCCATGGTGAGCCGCGACCTGCTGGAATAGCCTGTGACCCCGGACTCGCCGGCGACCACCCGGGCGCCGGCCTGCGGGAGGTCGCGCTGCCCACTCCGGGCGACTCTGAGCGAAAGACCGCAGCGCTGCGCGCCGAGCGGGCGACCGGCCCTTCGGGCGCGGGGGGCCGGTCGCCCGTGACACGACGCGTCGGCGCCTTGCCCGCGTCGCGCGAGCGCTCAGGCAGAGAGCGCCGCGAGCACCCGCTCGGGGATGAACGGCGTATGGCGCAGCCTCGCCTTGGTGACCGCGTAGACCGCGCTCGCGACGGCGGGTGTGACGAGCGGGGTGGCCATCTGCCCCACACCCGTCGGCGGGTTGGGCGTCGAGAGCAACTTCACGTGCATCTCGGGGACGTCGCGCATGCGCGGCACGACGTAGTCGTAGAAGTTCGACTGCTGCACGAGCCCGTCCTTGAAGGTGATGCGCTCGGTGAGCGCGAGTCCCAGGCCGTAGACGATGGAGCTTTCGGTCTGCGCCACGATGTTGTCCGGCTGCACCGCGATGCCGGGGTCGATCGCCACCCAGAAGTTGTGGACCCGGATGCGGCCGGTCTGGCGGTCGACCGACACTTCGGCCACGCCCGCGAGCATCGTGGCCGAGTAGTCGATGAAGGCGAAGCCGAGGCCGCGGCCCGGACGCGGGCGCCGGTAGTCCGACATCTCGACGACCGCCTTGACGACCGCCTGCCCGCGCGGCGTGTTCTTCAGCAGCTGTAGTCTCAGCTCGACGGGGTCGATGCCACGCCGCGCCGCGATCTCGTCGAGGAAGGCTTCGGTCGCGAACTTGTTCGCGACGACGCCGATGCCGCGCAGCGCCGAGGTGCGGATCCCGGTTTCCTGCCCGAGCTGCTCGGCCATCCGGTTCGGGACGTCGTAGGTCCTGATCTCGGCTCCCAGGACGGCGATGAGGTCGACCTCCTTGAATACGCCCTTGTAGCGGACCGGGTCCATATAGGGGGTCACCCAATCGCACGCGAGCCGATGCTGCCAGGCGACGATGCGACCCGAGGCGTCGAGCGCGGCGCGCATGAAATGCGCGCTCATCGGCCGGAAGCGGCCGTTTCGCACGTCGTCCTCGCGGGTCCACATGAGCTTGACGGGCCGTCTCACCTCCTTCGAGAGGAGCACCGAATCGACGACGAACTCCTCGTCGCGGTGGCCGCGGCGGCCGAACCCGCCGCCGAGCAGCGTCTGGTGGTAGCGCACCTTCTCCGGGGGGATGCCGAGGGCCTTCGCCACCGCCGTCACGGCCATCGTCTGCCCCTGGCTCCCGACCCAGATCTCGCACGCGTCACCCGCCGGCGAGACCGAGGCCAGCGAGTTGAGCGGCTCCATCTGCGCGTGGTAGGCGTAGTCGCAGCGATACTCGGCCTCGACCACCGTCGCCGCCTTCGCCATCGCACCGGGGGCGTCGCCCACCTTGTCCCATGGCTTGCCCGCGGTCTTCAGATCGCGCGCCGCGGCCGAGTAGCGGGCGATCGCCCGGTCGCTGTCGAAGCCCCACCCTCGCGCGCGGCGGTCCCACGTCACCTTGAGCGCGTCCTTGGCGGCGAACGCCGCCCACGGCGTCTCGGCGATCACGCCGAGGCCGAACGGCAGCCTCACGATCCTGACCACGCCGGGGACCGCGCGCGCTGCGCCATCGTCGATCTGCGCCGGCGCGCTGTCCTCGACCGGCGCGCGGAGGATCGCGCCGTAGAGCATTCCCGGGACCTGGACGTCGATGCTGTACTCGGCCGTGCCGTTCACCTTGCCGGGCAGGTCGACCCGCATCACGTCCTTGCCGATCAGCCGGAACTCGCTCGGCTTCTTGAGCGCTTCGGGCTTGATCTCGGGCGCCTTCGCCGGAATCTCGGCGAACGCCGCGATCTCGCCATAGCTCAGGCGCCGGCCGGACTTCGCGTGCACCACGACGCTCGGCTCGGTAGACAGCTCGGCGACCGGTACTGCCCAGCGGCGCGCGGCGTTCTCGAGCAGCACCCGCCGCACCTGGGCGCCGAAGATGCGGAGCGGCTGGAAGTAGGCGCGCACGGCGGCCGAGCCCGCCGTGTACATCAGGCCACCGAACGCGGGATTGCCGTACAGCCTGTCGCTCGGGGGGGCGGGCACGATGCGCACCTTCGACCAGTCCGCGTCGAGCTCCTCGGCGATGATCAGCGGCAGCGAGGTGAGCGAACCCTGTCCCATCTCCGCCGCGGGCGACTGGATGTAGATGCTGCCGTCAGTTGCAATGCTGACCCAGGGGTTGAAGGCGGGCGCACTGCCCGGCGTCGCGGCGGCCAGAACCGCGTTACGGCTCTCCGTGGTAGCGAGCCCCGCGCACCCGGGGAGCAACACCACTCCGAACGTGAGACCGGCGGCACCGACCATGAACTCGCGCCGCGTCATGCCGGCTTGCGGGCTCATCTCGTTCACAGGCGTCGTCATGGCTCAGCCCTCCCTCACCGCACGCTCGATCGCGCGGACGATCCGCTGGTAGGTCCCGCACCGGCAGATGTTGGCCGACATGTGCTCGATGATCTCGGTGCGCGTCGGACGCGGATTCTTCGCGAGCAGCGCGGCCGCGTTCATGATCTGGCCGGACTGGCAGTAGCCGCACTGCGGCACGTGCTCGGCGAGCCACGCCCGCTGCAGCGGATGCAGGCCGGGCTGGGACAGCCCTTCGATGGTGGTGACCGAGCGCCCGCGGACCGCCTCGACGGGCGTCTGGCAGGAGAACGTCGGCTCGCCGTCGATGTGCACCATGCAGGCGCCGCACTGCGCGGCTCCACAACCGTACTTGGTGCCGGTGAGCTTCAAGTGCTCGCGTAGCACCCACAGCAAGCGCGTGCTCCCTGGAACATCGACACGGACCGGTCTTCCATTGACTCTAAAGTCGACAGCCATGATGTCCTCCTTTCGCTGGTGGTCGGATTGATGGAGGAGTCGCTGAGGGCCCCCCGCGCGACGACCCCCGCACAGCGCGCAGGGGAACACATAGCGCCGCGCCACCCGCCCTGTCAAGGCGGACCCGGCGCAGCCTCGGGGTGATCATTTCGCGTCCCACGGGAGGCTCTGACCCAAGCCGTGTGTCAGCCCCTGGACGTCCTCGGGTTTGTAGACGTGCCGGGGCGGCGACTCGAAGGTCATGTACGGCGTGATCCGCAGCATGACCCGTTGCTCCCGGCGCGACATCTCCGCGACATGCGCCCGGTAGGACTCGGGAATCGGCTGCTCCGCCATCAGTCCGGCGATCCGCATCCCCAGGTCGACGACGGGGTCGAAGTCCGTGACGATCGTCGCGTTCCCGTACACCAGGAGATAGGTCGGCGGCCACTTCTCATCGAGGACGCAGAGCGACACCTTCGGGTTGCGCCCGACGGCCTTGGCCTTGGCGCGTTCCGCCATGGTGTAGACCAGGATGTCGCCGCCGTCCATGACGTAGTAGACGACGGTCATCGCCGGACCGTGGTCGCGCCGGGCGTAGGCGAAGATGCCGATGCGATGCGCCCGAACGAATTCCCGGCGCTCATGAGCGTTCATGGTGGTCTCAGCACCCCCTGCTGATCCCTATACAGCGGGAACGATGATGCGGTCAAGCGGGAAGCGGTCCGGCAGCCACCGACTCCGGGCCACAGAATTAGCCCTCATTGGATTCAAAACAGCTGCCAGAGCTTCTGGGGCTGGGCCAGGCTCCCGGGGTCGCCCGCGTACACGATCCGGCCCACCTTCATGACGTACACCCGCCCGGCGATCCGCAGGGCCTGTGTGACGTTCTGCTCGACCAGGAGGACCGCGGTCTTGAAGCCTCGGTTGATCTCGATCACGGTTTCCAAGACCCGCTGCACCAGGAACGGGGCCAGGCCGAGTGAGGGCTCGTCCAGGAGGAGGAGCTTCGGGCGCATGACCAGCGCCATCCCGAGCGCCAGCATCTGCTGCTGCCCGCCGCTCAGCGTTCCCGCCTTCTGGTGGTCGCGCTCGCGCAGGATCGGAAACAGCCTGAACACGGCCTCCAGTCGGTCGCCCAGGTCCGCCGTCCCTGCCGCATCGGCGGCCAGCTCCAGGTTCTCCCGGACGGAGAGATCGGGAAAGACGCCATGCCCCTGGGGCACGAAGGCGATGCCCTCGCGCACGTTCAGGGCGGGGCGGCGGCCGTCAATTCGCGCACCCTGGTAGCGGATCTGGCCCTCCCGGAGCCGGAGGAGTCCGAAGATGGTTCTGAGCAGCGTGGTCTTGCCCGCGCCGTTGTGCCCGATGACCGCCACGACCTCCTCCTCGGCGATCTCCAGCGAGATCTGCCGCAGGACGGTCTTCTTCCCGTACCCGGCCACGACGTCCCGCACCTCGAGCAGCATGGGCTCCGGCTTCAGGCGCCGAAGTAGATGTCGGCCAGACGGGGATCGGCCATGATCTCGCCTGGCGTCCCGCTGGCGATGACCCGCCCCTCGTCGAGGAAGATGACAGGATCGGCGAGCCCCTTGATCACGTCCAGGTTGTGCTCGATGACGCAGACCGTTTTGCCGTACTCCGGCAGGCGCCGGATCAGGGCCATGATCGCCTCCACGCTCGTCGGATCCAGGCCCGAGGCCGGCTCGTCCAGAAGCAACAGGTCGGCCTGGGTCGCCAGGAGCCGCGCGAGCGCCAGGAGCTTCTGCTCGGCGTAGGAAAGATCCTCCGCCAGCTCCCCGACCTTCTCGGCGAGGCCCACGAAGGCCAGCAGCTCGTAGGCTCGCTCGATGTTGTCGCGCTCAGCGCGGAGGACCCGGGGCGCGGCCAGAAAGGCGGAGCCGAGCCGCTCTCCCCGTTGTCCCGGCAGCGCGACCAGGACGTTCTCGAGCACGCTCATCCGTGGGAAGAGCCGGAGATCCTGAAATGACCGGACGATCCCGAGCCGGGCGATCTCGTGAGGCTTCGACCCTCCGAGGTCGCGGCCCCGGTACGCGATGCTGCCGGCGTCGGGCTCCACAAAGCCCGTGATCACGTTGAAGGCGGTGGTCTTGCCGGCCCCGTTCGGACCGATCAGCCCCATGATTCTCCGCTCCTCGAGGGTCAGAGAGAGATTGTCGAGCGCGCGAATCCCGCCGAAGCTCTTGGACACCCCACGGAGTGCGAGGAACGGCGGGCCGGCACTCCTGCCGGCCGCCTGCGCGCCGCCCGCGGGATTTCCGAGCCTGACCTCGAGCGGTGAGCTGTCGAGCTTCTTCTCCTTCGGAAGCGCTTTCAGGCCGCGCCTGGCTGTGGGGCGCTCGCCGATCAACCCCTGGGGGCGAAAGCGCACGAACAGAACCAGCAGGAGGCCGTAGAGGATCTGGCGAAACGGCGCGGCAATGGCGTCGGGAATCCTGAGAAAGCGCAGAGCCTCCGGCGCCACGACCAGCGCCGTCGTCCCCACGAGCGAGCCCCAGAGGTTCCCCGCCCCGCCGACCAGCACCACGGCCATGATAAAGATCGACTCGTCCAGCGTGAAGCTCAGCGGATTGATGAAGGTCACGTAGTGGGCGTAGAAGCTCCCCGCCACCGCCGCCAGGCCACCGGCCAGCGCGAAGACCGCGATCTTGAAGTACACGATGTCCTTACCCAGCGACTGGCTCGCCACCTCGTCCTCCCGGATCGCCTTGAGCACCCGCCCGAAGGGAGAGCGGGCGATCCACCACGTCACCAGGAAGCAGAGGCCGGCAACCGCCACGGCGAGCGGGAGATAGGTGAGCGGCGAGAAGATCTTGATGCCGAAGAGCTCAGGCCTCGGGATCCCGGTCAGCCCGCCTTCGCCACCCGTCACGGCGAGCCAGTTGAGCATCACACCGAACACGATCATCTGAAAGCCGAAGGACGCGATCACCAGGTAGTCCCCCCGCACCCTGAGGGCCGGCACCCCGATCGCGCCGCCCACCAGCGCGGTGAGAAGCACCGCGGCCAGCAGGGCCAGCGGAAAGCTCACCCCGAAGCGCAGCGCCAGGAGCGCCGAGGTGTAGGCGCCGATCCCGTAGAAGGCGGCGTGGGCGATGGAGAAGAGGCCGGTGTAGCCGATGAGGAGGTTGTACGAGGTGCTCAGGATGCTGTAGAGCGCAACGAGGATGGCGATGTGGATGAAGTAATCCATCCGTCAGATCTCGGCCTTCCTGAGCTTGACGCCGAACAGCCCTGTGGGCCGGAACAGGATGACCACCAGGAGGATGCCGAAGGCGATGGCGCTCTGCCACTCCGAGGGCACAAGCCAGATCCCCCAGTTGCGCGCGAGCCCGATGATCAGGCCGCCGAGCGCCGCGCCCGGCAAGCTCTCGACCCCGCCGACGATGACGGCAATGGCGGCCATGAGGACCGCCGTTACCCCCATGTCGGGCGTCGCGCCCTTGTCCAGCGTGTAGAGGATGGCGGCAGGGGCGGCCAGGGCCGAGCCGATGGCGAAGGCGGTGACGAAGACCCGCCGCGTGTCGATCCCGACGATCTCCGCCATCTCCGGGCTGTTCGCCACCGCGCGCATGGTCCTGCCGCTGCGCGTGCCGTAGAGGTAGAGCAGCAAGATGCCGAAGAGGCCCCAGCTCACCAGCACCACCGTGAGGTGGAGCGTGGTAAAGGCGACTCCGCCGAGCACGATCAGGCGGGAGGGAAAGCCGGAGAGAATCTTGGCGTCGGTGCCGAAGAAAATGGCGATCGCATTCTCGATGATGATCAGCACGCCGAGGGAGGCGATCAGGATGGTCAGCTGGGAGGCGTACAGGCGGCGCAGCGGCTGATAGACCAGGACCTCGATCCCGACGCCGACGAGGCCAGCCGCCGCCACCGCCAGAACCACGGCCAGCCCCAGGGGGATCGAGAGCTTTTCGGCGAAGGCGTAGGCGGCATAGGCGGCAGCCGTGTAGACGATCCCGTGGGCGAAGTGGAAGGTCCGGGTGGTGGCCAGGATGATCCCGAAGCTGATCGCGAGGAGCGCAAACAGGCTGCCGCCGATGAGCCCGTTGACGGTGAGCTGGGCGAAGAGCTCGAGCAATTACTCCACCAGCCTCTTGACGGTCGGCTTTCCGCCCTTGACCTCGAAGATGGCGACCGGTTTGGCGGAGGTCCCATCATCGTTGAAGGTTATGCTGCCGCCGTAGACGCTGGGAAACTTTCGCTTGGCCAGCAACGCCTCCCGGAGCTGGACGCCGCTTCGCGGGTCTCTGCCCTTCTGCTTGATCTCCCGGATCAGCTCGGCCAGGACGTAGACACCTTCATAGTAGTTGGCCGCATAGAAGTCCGGCGGCTCGCCGTGCTTCTTCCGGTAGTCCTGGATGAAGCGCGCCGTCCACTCCGCCTTGCTGTCCAGGTCCAGATAGTCGGAGGCGTACTCGTACCCTTCCATGGCGCCCCCGGCAACGGCCTGGCCGTCCGGCGTCCAGTCGATTCCCACCAGCGGAACGGTGATCCCGATGTCTTTGGCCTGCTTGATGATGAAGCCGAGGTCCTTGCCGTAGGACCAGGTCGCCACCACGTCCGGCCGCGCCGCCTTGATCTTGGCGAGCTGTGCGGTGTAATCTGTCGCGCCGAGCTCGTGGACCTCCATCGCCACGATGCTCCCGCCCAGCTTCTCCCAGACCGGCCTCACCTGGTCGCGGACCGTGATCCCGGAGGGATCGTTCCTGTAGATCATGGCCAGCTTGCGCGCCCCCCGGTTGCGGAAGGCGTGCTCGGTGATGACCTGGCCCAGATAGCTTCCGACCATCCGGTTGTTGACGAGATAGGCCTTCCCCACCAGGTCCGGGCTCCAGCCGCCGCCGTTCAGCATCAGGACCTTGTGCTCGGCGGCGATCGGGTAGGCGGCCAGGGTCGGGGCGCTGTAGGAAGTCAGGATGAAGGGGACCTTGTCGATGCTGACCAGCTTGTTGATGGCGTTGACCCCCTCCTTCGGCTGGCCGCTCTTGTGATCCTCGATGACCAGCTCCAGCTTGATCCCAGGGATCCCGCCCCTGGCGTTGATCTCCTCGATGGCCAGGAGCGCGCCCCGGCTCATCACCCGCCCGTAATAGGCTCCCGGACCGGTCATGGCCAGGATGGCCCCGAGCTTGTAGGGTTCAGCCGCGCGCGCCGGGGCCGAGCCCCAGGCTGTGCCCAGGCCGAGAACGGCAAGAATGAGCGCTATCCACCTCCGCATGGCTCTCCTCCCCCGTGTGTCCGCAACCGGTTTTCCTTCATCCCCGCAAAGCGCGTGCAGCGGCGCGTCGCCCGCAGGCACCCCGCACTGAGCGCGCCGCCGGCGCTGTCATCTTAGGGACTTCCGTCACGCCCGTCAACGCGGGGCGCCCGGGCCCGACGTTTCGTGCTAGATTATCGGAGGGGGCCTCGCCGGCCCCCTCCGAAGCCTCCCCCAGAGCTTGCGCGGGCAGAGCCCGCGCTCGAAGAACGCGTGCATGCTAGAGTGAGGCGACACGCGCAGAAGGGGGAACCCATGGCGGTCGATCGCTCGTACGTCTCGCCGAACAATGCCGAACGCCAGCGCCTCCGGGCCCTCGTCGACCGGCTGAGCGACGAGCAGCTGAGCCGCCCGCTCGGCTCAGGCTGGACGATTGCCGGCGTGCTGGGCCACCTGGCGTTCTGGGATCAGCGCGTCCTGGTTCTGCTCGAGCGCTGGGAGCAGGGTGGTCCCGGGTCGGCCCCGCCTCCCATCAATCGCGGCGACGTCGACTGGATCAACGACGCCGCCAAAGCCCTCTGCCTGGCGCTTCCCCCGCGCACGGCGGCGCGGCTTGCGGTCGCCACGGCTGAGGCGGTCGATGGGAAGGTGCAAGCGCTGTCCGAAGAGCTGGCCGCGGCGAATGCGGCCGCGGGAACCCCGATCAATCTCCTCCGCGCCCAGCACCGGCGCGAGCACCTGGACGAGATCGAGCGCGCCCTGAAGGGCTGAGTCTCACCGTTTCAACGATCTTCTCCGGATACCCTAAGAAGCTCTATGACTTCTCCGGCGAGCTGAACAGCAATTTCCGCATCTGAGACCAAAAACGCCCGAGTCGAGTTGTAGTCGGCGTGGGCGCGCTTGCCACGCAGTCGATCGAGCTTTAGACCTGTGGCCTCCGTTTCTGGCCGTTCCTGAAGACGCCTGATCACTTCGGCGTGAACTCCATCTCGATGAATCTCTGCACCATGCCGCCGCTCAATAGCCTCGCGGGACTTGTGGTGAGCTGCATAGTACGCCCGGCTCGCCGCGGCTCGCCAAGCAGCTTCCGGCGGCTCGGGCGGCGCCGCCAGTATATTCGTGGCAAATACGAGGTACTCGTGCCAATCAAACATGCCGTTCGATCGTGACGTTGATGGCGAAACCGGCGCGTCGCGCCGTTCCTATGAACCACGTGCTGTCCAGTTCCCTCAGCCGCTCCAAAGCCATACGAACCGATTCCCGAACTGGTATCACGATGAACAACTTCTCCCACCCTTCATCCGGATCCGTGACAAGGTCCAAAATGGGCCGGACCTCACCAAACACTCGTCGAATCGCCACCCGCGCTTCAATCAGGACGGGCAACACTTCCCAGTGCTTAACGATATAAGCAAATAAACTGCCCCAGTCTGCGTCACGCAGAGTGAATTGGCCGCTCACGGCTTCTGCCAGGTCCACAAGAGACGCCGGCCGCCGATTCTCTTCAAACGCTTCTCTTTGCTCAATCGTATCGTACAGATCATCCGCCGTTGCAAGACCAGACACTGCCATCACTCTACTCCTTCGAGGCTAAGAGGAGCGCCACCAAACCACCGACAATGAGGCCCGCCAGCAAATTCTGTTGGGATCGCTGCAGTTGAAGCCGCTCCAGAACCCTCACCGCCTCCGCAACCGTCTCCGCTAAGTTGTCGCGATTGATGGTCAGCATTGCTCCCGTAACAGGAGGCTCAATGCCTTGATCGACGGCAGAAATGACATTCTGTGGGTTCAGCCCCGACTGCAGTGCCACGCTAAGTTCGCGGTTGACCCACTCAAGATCTTGCCCCAGGCTTGTCGCCACCACCACGAACGCATCAAGGTTCGTCAAAAGCTGTGCAATACGTGGAGGCGGCATGACCGCCTGCCAGCGCCGGTCAGGGACGATCGGCTCTATTCCCTTCCTCGCCGCCAGCTCTGCCACCCCATATATCGCTCCAAGCTCATGAGGAGCTACGCTGTGGCTGATATAAACGCGGAAAGGCATGTCAGACGCTCACGTGATCGACCAATGCAAGCAGCTCCATCCTGAGTTCTCCCAAACTGGACTATTCGCCCGCGAGCTCGCAGTGTCTCACAGGAAGAGTCTAGGCCATGGTGGGGCGGAACAGGGCTCGGACCTGTGACCTCGGCCTTGTAAGCGCTGCGCTCTCCCACCCTGAGCTATCCGCCCGCGACGTTCGAGTATCCTATGGGGAGCCCGAGGCGCTGGAGGGTCTCCCGCGTCGGCACGCCGTCGGCGTCCCAGCCCCTGAGCCGGTAGTACTCGTCCAGCATCCGGTCCAGCTCGTCCGGCGGGCAGTGCATGCCCGCCGACGCGCCCTCAGGGATCGGCTCGTGCATGACGCGCCAGGGGAGGACATCGTCCTTCCGCCGCACGCCTTCCCGGACGTTGAAGCAGCGCTCCAGGTTCACGATCCGCTCGCCGATCCGCTCCAGCTCCTCCACGTCCGTCCTCCAGCCGGTGATGGCCGAGACCATCCGGGCGTAGGGCTCACCCAGGAACAACCCGAACCCGCGCTCGGAGGTGAAGCGGCAGACGACCAGGGAGTCGTCCACGGCGGTGAAGTGCTGGCTCCGAACCGCGAACTCGGGCTTCCCGTCGGGGCTCCGCCGGTCGAAGCCCTGAGCGTACTGGGGCGTCGGGCGCGTGTCGTGGTGGCTCCCGCCCCGCGTCGCGGTGGCGTAGCCGATCGACATCCCCTTGAGCGCACGCGCCGAGTGCGCCGGCAGCTCCAGGCGCTTCACGGCGTAGACCATCCTGAGCGCCTCAGGCCCCAGCGACTCCGCCAGGCGCCAGGCCCCCTCGGCCAGGCGGTCGCCGAACCCCTGGCGCGCGGCCGTCAGCTCCACCAGCTTCAGCATCCCGCGCCAGTCACCCCAGCCGAAGGGAACCCCGATCTCCTTCGGATCGAGCCACCCCCGCTCGAGAGCCTCGCAGACGAAGGCGAGCGTGACGCCGAGGCTGATCGTGTCCATGCCGAGGAGATCGCAGAACTCGTTGGCTTTCGTCAGGGCCTCGGGGTTCGCGTTGCCGATCATGGAGCCGAGGGCGAAGAGCGTCTCGTATTCCGGCATCTTGGCGCGCGTGCCGCCGAACTCGCCGTCCTTGATCGCGTACTGCTTGCCGCAGGCCACGGGGCACTTGAGGCAGGTGGTGTCCCGGTCGTGGTAGTGGGCGTGCATCGCCTCGCCCGAGATCGCGCGCGCGTCGGCGTAGACCTCGGTGCGCGCGTTGTAGGCACCGAGACCGCCGAGAGTGTTGATCGGCTGAACGAGGAAGGGTGTGCCGAACGTGGAGAGCGCCTGCGTCCCCTTCTTCAAGGGCTCGCGGGCCTCCTCGACCAGGGCCTTGAGGGCCGCAGGGTCCGCCACCTCCGTCTTCCGCGCCCCTGCCACCACGACCGCCTTCACGTTCTTCGAGCCCAGGACGGCGCCGATCCCGCCCCGCCCCGAGATCCCCTCGCGGTTCTTCCAGTAGTGGGCCATGGCCGCGAAGCGGACGCGGTGCTCGCCGGCAGGACCGATCGCGATGACGTCGGCGTCGGGTCCTTCCGCGGCCTGGATGGCCTCCACGGTCTCGCGCGTGGTCTTCCCCCAGAGGGCGCGGGCAGGCCTCAGCTCGGCGCCGGCCTCCGTCACCTTCAGGTAGACCGGCGCGGGCGCGCGCCCGGTAATCAGAACGGCATCGAGGCCGGTCCGCTTCAGCGTGCAGGGAAAGCGGCCCCCGAAGGTGGAGTCGAAGAAGAGGCCGGTCAGCGGAGACTTGGTCGCGACGCAGGCCCGGCTGTTCCCCGGCACGGTGGTGTCGGTGACGGGGCCGACGGCGAAGACGACGGCGTCAGCCGGATCGTAGGGGTCTGCACCGGCCGGGACGTGGCGGCTCAACAGGTACACGGCGAGGCCGTTGCCGCCGAGATAGTTCCGCGCAACCTCCTCTCCGAGCGGCTCGCTCCACACGCGCCCGGTTCCGACGTCGGCGAAGAGCACCCGCCCGCCGTAGCCCTTCATCGCGGCACCAGTATAGCGGGAATCCCAGGGCCTGCCTACCGGGGATGCGCGGAAGCCGTCACGGGCTCTGGCCGAGCTGCTGGAGCGCCTTGCGCGCCTCGGCTGCGAGCTCCGGTTCGACCGACGGCTGGGCCAGGAGCTTCCGGTAGACGGTGACCGCCGAGCTGGACTCCTTGAGGGCCTCGAAGCTCTGGCCGGCGGCGAGCAGCGCCCGGCGCGCCCACGGGGTCTGCGGAGCCAGGTACGCCGCGGTCATGTACGCCTCCACCGCCTCAGCGTGAAGGCTCCGGGCCCGATAGCCTTCACCGAGCCTGAAGGCGGCCTCCCCGCGGAAGCCCGCGTCACCCTCGCCCAGCACCTGCTCCAGCACCTGGCGGGACTCATCCCATCGTCCGAGCTCCTGGAGGAGCCGTGCCCGGGCCATCTGGGCGGTGCCGGCGAGCTTCGAACGAGGCTCCTCCCGGACGAGTCGCGCGAGCGCCTCGACGGCCCCGGCTCGCTCGCCCGTGGCCTCCTGAGCCTCCGCCAGGAGCAGGAGCGCCCGGGGAAGACGCGGATCACGGGCGGCGGAGGCGACAAAAGATTCGAGGAGGCCGCGAGCCTCGGCGGGGGCCCCGGTCCGCAGGAGCGCCTCGGCCAGATCCAGCCTTGACTCGGCGGCGTGCGGGCTTCCGGGATAGCGGATGAGCAGGAGCTGGTAGCTCTCCACGACCAGCGGCCACTCCTTGACCGCGACCGCGCCGGCGCCCAGACGCGCCAGGGCGTCGTCGGCGGCCTCGTCTCCCGGAAAGTCATTCACGAGCCTCAGCGTCCAGTGGCGCGCCTCCGCCCAACGCTTCTCCTCCACCGTGACGGCCGCGAGCGCATAGACCACCCTCGGAACGAGGGCGCCCGGGTAGGGCGAGGCCAGGAAGGCGGTCGCCGCCTGGGGGAACGCCGTGCGCTTTCCTTCGTGGAAGGCCGCAGCCGCGGCTCCGTACTCGGCCAGCACGCGGACGGGCTCGCCCGCTGCCTCGCGCGCCTGGAGGAAGTGGCGCTCGGCCTCGGCCCACCGGCGCAGCGCGAGGGCCGCGCTCCCGAGGCCGAGGTGCGCCAGGACGTCCTCGCCCTGCTTGAGCGCCTCGTTAAACTCGGCCGTCGCCTCGGCCGGGCTCCCCGCCGCGAGGAGTGCGACGCCGGTCGCGAGCCGCATCCGCCCGACGAAGGGCGAGAGGGGAACGCTCTGCGTCAGCTCCTTGAGCCACGTCGACGCGGAGCGGTACTGGCCCGCGCGGAGCTCCAGGATCGCGCGGTTGAGCTTCGCGATGGGAGCGTGCGGATGGACGGGAAAGCGGCTCAGGAACTGATCCAGGAGACTCCCCGCCGTCGCGAGGTCGCCGGCCTGGGCGGCGAGCTCGGCCGCGAGCAGGAGCGCCTCCCCTGCGCGCGGGTCGCGCGGGAACGACCAGGCGAAGTCGAGCCAGCGCTGGCGCGCCGGCTCGAGCCGCCCGAGGCGGAACTCCGCCCAGGCGAGCGAGAGGAAGGCGCCGGCCGCCTCCGGGTGACCGCGAAACTCGGCGACGAACCGTCCGAACGCCTCCGCGGCGCTCTGGTACACCTTGTCCCGGTACGCGGCCTCTCCGCGCAGGAGCAGGGCGGCACCCGCCAGCTCTGGCGGAAGGGGCTGGCTCAGGAGGCCCCCGACCTCAGCGAGCGCTCGGCTGAACTCGCGCGCCTCGAGGTCCATCTGGGCGATCCGCAGCGTGGCGTGCCAGGCGAGCAAGCCTGCGGGCTGAATCGAACGCGTCAGCTCGAACTGGCTCCTGGCCTCGCCGCTCTGCCCCGCGCGTCGGTTCACCTCAGCGTTGAGGAGGAGCGCGTAGGCCCGGCTCGCGGGAGAGAGATTCAGCCCGAGGAGCTCCTGGACGAGCCCCTGCGCCTGGGCATCCCGGTTGTTCTCCACGCTGGCACGGAGCAGGAGAAGCAGGCCCGGCGCGGCCAGCGGGTGCTCGGCGGCCGCGGTCCTGAGCTGCCCGGCCGCCGCCTCGGCTGCCGGGAGATCGTCGAGGGCCAGGAACGCCCGCACGAGGCCGAAGCGGGCCCAGGCGTGCTCACCGCTGCTGGGGTACGCGGCGAGGAACGACTGGAAAGCCTTGGCGCTCTCAGCCGGGTGCCCGGCGGCCAGGGCCCACCAGCCCAACCGGAGCATGGCCGGCTCCAGGAGCGCGTGGGATCCGCCGCCGGTGAAGCGGCGAAGGTGGTCCTCGGCGGCCGCGTAGTCGCCGACCCGTCCGAGGGTCTCCCCGAACCAGAAGCTGAGCTCCCGGTCCAGGAGCGGGGGAAGCCGTCCGGTGCGGAAGAGGGCGTGCCACACGTCTCGCGCCTCCGCGTAGCGCCCCCGGGCATACAGGGCGAGCGCGCGCCCGTGGCTCGCGTAGGCCATGACCTCGTAGGGCGCGGGGCCCGCCAGGAGGCGCTCGAAGGTGGCGACAGCGCGGGCCGGGTCGTTCAGCTGGAGCGTGACCAACCCTAACGCCAAACTCCCGTGGAGCCCGAGCCCGGAGTGAGGGTTCTCCTGGCTCGCCATGAGAAAGTTCCGTCCCGAGGCGTCAAGCTGGTTGAGGCGGAGGAACGTCTCGCCGAGGAGAAAGCGCGCCTCCTGCCTCACACCGCCTTCGCCGCGTTCGGCGGCGGCTTCGAGGTACGCCCGCGCCTCTTTGAGGTCGCCTTCGGCGAAACGGGCGCGCCCGCATTCGAGCAGCTCGGAGCTGAACTTCAAAAACGTCCCAACGCAGGGGAGGAACTTCCGTGCCTCGGGGAGCGGGGCGGCGGGCCGGTTCGCCAGGTCGACCCACACGGCTGCGGCTGGCAGGGCTGGGAGCGCCTCGGGTGGCGCCGGAAGCGGCAACTCAAGGATTCTCACGGGAGGCTTGTCCAGGGGCGGCGCCGCCAGACGGAGCAGCGGCACCAGATCGGGCGCGGGCGGCTCGACAGGGAGCAGCGGAGCGGCGGAGGCGAGTCCGCCCCCCAGGACGGCCAAGCCCGCCAGCAGCGCGCCAGCCCGTCGCCGCATCCGGGCACCATCCATCAGTCGGCGCGCTCCCCTCTGGGCTTCGACGGCGCCTGGGCTTTGGCCCGGACTGCTGCCAGCCGGGCCTTGGCCCACTGCTTGAGCGCCTGGTCGGGGCTCTGGCCCGCCAACCTCCGGTAGCGCTCCGCCGCCTCCGCCCAGTGACGGAGCTCCTCGTGGGCCACCCCGCTGCCGGCCAGGGCGCGGAAGCGAAGAGCCGCATCGCCTGACTTGAGGGCGAGGGCGGCGTCGAAGGCTTTGAGCGCGGCCTGGAAGCGCTTGGCCTTGACCTCGCTCTCGCCGAGCAGGACGAGCGCTTCGAGGCGCACCCGATCTTCGGAGCTCTCGCTCGCCTCCTGCGCCAGGACCTCGGCCTCCTTGAGCTGGTTCCGCCTGAAGGCCGCCTGCGCCAGCTCGAGGGCCGCGCGCCTGGCGAGCACATGAGCCGGGAACTCGCGCCGCAGCGAGCTCCACGCCGCCTCCGCGTCCCTGGGCCGACCGAGCTCGCGCGCGAGCAGCGCCGCGTCGTAGAGCGCCTCGGGGGTCGGCGGCGATTGGCCCAGCAGCGTCCGGTACTCCTCGAGCAGCTCCGGCTTGCGCCCCTGGCGGAGCAGCGCCCCCGTGATCGCTCGCCGCGCCTCGGCCGCGGCCGCGTGGGTCGGATCGTCCGCGATGAACGCGCGGAGGTCGGCCACCCCTTCGTCAGTCTTCCCCGTGGCGAGGCGGGTCCACCCGAGAAGATAGCGCGCCTTGGGGAGCAGCGGGTGGCCGGGGTAGTGGGACGGGAAGCGCGCGAGAACCTCCTCGGCCTTCTCGGGCTGCTTGATCTGGACGAGGGTGCGCGCGAGGTGGTAGGCGGCCGACGGCGCCAGGCGATGCTCCGGCCACGCCTTGATGAGCTCACGAAACGCGGTCACCGCCGGGTCCGGGCGCTTCAGCTCGAGCTCGCACCAGGCGTACGCATAGAGGGCATCGGGGGCGAACGGGGAGGCGGCGTTCTCGGCCAGGAGCACGTCGTACACGGCCCGGGCCTCACGGTAGCGTTTCAGCCGGACCAGCGTCTGACCCTCCCAGAAGCGGGCCTCGTCCGCCTCGCCGCCCGGCGCGAGGCGCTGAGCCCGCCTGAAGCTCTCGAGCCCGGCAGCCGGATCGTCCAGCTCGAGCTGCGCCTTGCCCAGGAGCAGCGTGGCCTCGGCGAGCCTGGCATCGTCCGGGTAGCGCTCGACAAAGCGTTCCAGGACGCGGCGCGCCAGCGGGTAGAGCTGGTCGCCATAGGCCCGCGAGCCCACGAGCCAGAGGCGCTCCGCCTCTCCCTGGGCGGGCACCGCGTCCGGACCAACCAGGAGCAGCGGGAGGAATGCGAGGAGGGCGAGCACCGAACCCCGGAACTTCATCCGTCTACCTTCGAGACTAACACAACCGCGAGCGCTCAAAAAACCTCCGGCCCCTGCCGCCTGCGGAGCCCCGACACGTGGGGGGCGCGTCCTGCCCGATCCGCGCGCGTGCTATACTCAACTTTCGCGCGCACGGCAGCCGACCCTGAAGGATCCGGCGCACGGCGAGTTCTTCCGGGCGATTCGGCCGGCGACGACGATGGCAGAAGTGAGCCGGCTGATCGCCTCCGAGATGCTGGTCGAGATCGAGGCGGACGCCGTGATCGGTGAGTTCCGCTGAGGAGAGGGAACCCTTTGGACGCTGAGCGGGAGCTGCCCTACGCCTGGGTGATCGTGGCCCTGGCCTTCCTCGCCCTTGCCCTGGCCATGGGCATCCGGTCCACCATCGGGCTGCTCGTGAACCCGTGGGAGGCGGAATTCGGCTGGAATCGGGCTGCGGTGAGCCTGACCGCGTCCTTCGGCTTTCTGGCCTATGGCCTCGCCCAGCCCCTGGCCGGGCGCTGGGCCGACCGCTACGGCCCGCGGCTGGTGTTCGCCGGCAGCCTCGCGCTCCTGGGCCTCTCCACGGTGGCGGTCGGGTTGATCCGCTCGCTCTGGCAGGCCTACCTCGTCTTCGGCATCGGCCTCATGGCGTCGGTGGGCGGGGCCTCCAACGTCCCCGCGGCCGTGGCCATCGCCCGGTGGATCAAGCGCCGTAAGGCCCTCGCCGTGGGCATCGTGATGTCCGGCGCCGCCGCCGGCCAGCTCGTCCTGGTTCCCGCGATCGCCACGCTCATCAAGGCCTCGGGCTGGCGAATGGCGTTTGTCTGGAGCGGGGTCGGGGTGCTCCTGATCGCGCTCCCGCTGGTCTGGTTCTTCCTGAAGGACGACCCGCCGGGGAGCGCCGAAGCCCGCGCGGCCCGGGACATCGCCGACGGCCGGCCGCAGCCCTTCGGCGCGCTCGCGCGGCAGAAGAATTTCTGGTGGCTCGTGGGGAGCTTCTGGGTCTGCGGCGTCACCACGGCCGGCCTCATCGACACCCACCTGATCCCGTACGCCGAGGACGTCCACATCGAGACCATCACGGCCGCCGCCGCCTTCGGCGTCCTGGGAACCTTCAACGTCCTCGGCACCCTCTTCGCCGGCGCTATCTCCGACCGGTGGGGGCACAAGTGGGTCCTGGGCTGGGTCTATGCCGGGCGCGCGCTCACCCTCGTCTTCCTCCTGTTCGTACGCGAGCCCTTGATGCTCTTCGCCTTCGCCGTCGCCTTCGGCCTGGTGGACTTCGCCACGGTCCCTCCGACCACGGCGCTCTCGACCACGCTCTTCGGACGCCGCTCGGGCGGCACCGTGATCGGCCTCGTCTCGCTGAGCCACCAGGTCGGCTCGGCCATGGGCTCCTACGCGGGCGGGCTCATCCACGACGTGGCGGGCAGCTACGCGCTCTTCTTCCTGGGCGGGGCGCTCCTCTGCGCGGCGGCGGCGGCCATGAGCTGGGCGATCGTCGAGCACCGTGCCGTGGAGATGGTGCCATCGACGACGTAGCGGCCGGCGCCTGGTCCATGCCCCGGGCCTGAGCCCGTGCCCGGCGGGCGCGCCCTCGTCTTCGACCTGGACCACACGCTGGTCCGCTCCCCGCTCGATCTCCGCGCGATGGCGCGCGACCTCCTCGTCCTCCTGCAAGCGCGCGGCGTGACCCTTCCCGCCCGCGAGGCGCGCTGGTCGGCGCCCGAGCTGGCCCGCGTTGTCAGGGAGCGGGCCCCGGGACTCGAGGATGAGTTCTGGCAGATCGCCCGCGCGCACGAGGAGCAGGCGCTCCTGGACGCCCAGCTCGAGCCCGGAGCCCTCGAGGCTCTCCGGGCCGCGCGCGAGCTGGGGTTCAGGACAGCGGTCTGGACCAACAACGGCGGTGCCGTCAGCCGTCGGGTCCTCGAGCGCCTCGCCCTGGCTTCGCACCTGGACCTGATCGTCACCCGCGACGAGGTGCGCCACCTCAAGCCCGACCCCGACGGGCTCCGGGTCATCTCCCAACGGTGGCACGACCTGGAGGCCGCCTACGTCGTCGGCGACTCGTGGGTGGACGGCCTGGCCGCGCAGGCCGGCGGCGTGCCGTTCATTGCCTACCGGGCCGACCGGGAGGAGCTGGATCGGCGTGGCGTGAGGGTTTGGGCCGCGATCTCCCACCTCGCCGAGCTCCGCGCCCTCTTCGCCTAGGCCACCGCGACCGCTCCCGCTGGCCTATAATGGAGGCACGCCCAACGGGCGAGAGAGCGTCGGTGAACGACACGCCTCCGATGAAACGGCTCGCGGGCTGGCAGCAGCTGATGCTGCTCGGCTTCGTGCTCTGGGTCGTGCTCTCCGTCAACGAGCGGGGGCAGTGGCTCGCGGGGCCCGGGTACGACCGCTGGGCGATGGTCGTGCAGCTCCTGGCGGGCGTGACGATCCTCCAGGGTGCGTGCGA
>JACQWB010000191.1 GCA_016209385.1 Candidatus Rokuibacteriota bacterium | reverse complement strand
GAAGGGCAGCGACCGGCTGAGCGCCGAGCTGCGCAAGCTCATCGAGCGCGGTCGCGGCCACGCGGCGGTTGACTATGCGGCCGCGATCGCCGGCATTCCGGCGCTCAACGACGCGCTCGATCCGGTGTTCGACGAGTTCGACGCGATCGTCACGCCGGCGGCGCCGGGGGAGGCGCCACGCGGCCTGGGGAGCACCGGAGATCCGATCTTCTGCACGCTGTGGACCTACCTCGGCACGCCGGCGGTGACGCTGCCGCTGCTCTGGTCGGCCGCGGGGATGCCGCTCGGCGTGCAGCTCGTCGGGCGTCGTGACAACGATGCGCGCCTGCTGCGTACGGCGCGGTGGCTCTGTGAGCGGCTCGGCGGCGCGCGCCGGCGCCACGGCCCGAAGGGGACCGCCGGCGAACGACCCGCTTCGCCCCGCGGCAGGACGCGGAGATCGTCGTGATGACCCTGGTGACCGGTATCGTCGGCGTCGCCATGCTCGTGGTCTTCCTGGGCTTTCTCGTATGGTGGATCAAGGAGCTGCCCCTCACCATCATCGTCGTCGCCGTCATTCTCATGGCCGTCTACGACTTCGTGCAGACGCTGCGCTACGGTAACAGTGGTGGTGGGCGCTGACCCGCTCACCGGGCTTCCGAAGCTGGCGTGTGGAGGGTAGGATCATGGCACAGGACATCTCGAGGATGTACGTCAACGGCCGGTGGGTCGAGGCCGAGGGCGCGGCGACCTTCGACGTGGTGAACCCGGCGAGCCGCGAGGTGGTGGCGAAGGTCGCCAACGGCGGGCTCGAGGATACCCGCAGGGCGATCACCGCAGCCGACGCGGCCTTCAAGGCGTGGGCCGCCCAGGCGCCCAAGGAGCGCGGCAGGGTCCTCCTCCGGATCCAGGCCGGGATCGAGCGGGAGCTAGACGCGATCGCAAAGCTGATCGTCCAGGAGAACGGCAAGCCGTTCGAGGAGGCGAAGAAGGAGGTGGCTTTTGCCCTCGGCTACTTCGGCTGGTTCGCCGAAGAGGCGCGGCGCGTGGGCGGCGAGTGGGTCCCGTCCCCGGTGCCCGGCAAGCGGCTCTGGGTCTTCCGCCAGCCGATCGGCCCGGTCGCGGCGATCACGCCCTGGAACTTCCCTGCCACCATGGTCACGCGGAAGATCGCCCCCGCGCTCGCGGCGGGCTGCACCGTGGTCCTGAAGCCGGCCTCAGCCACCCCGCTGACGGCGCTGGCCCTGGCCCAGATCTGCCACGAGGCTGGCCTTCCTCCCGGGGTCTTCAACGTGCTGACGACGAACCGCTCCTCATCCGTGGCTGCCGAGATTCTCAACCACCCCGAGATCCGCAAGGTCGCCTTCACCGGGTCCACCGAGGTCGGGAAGTGGATCATGGAACGGGCGGCCAAACAGGTGAAGCGGCTCTCCTTCGAGCTGGGCGGCAACGCGCCGTTCATCGTGTTCGAGGACGCCGACCTGGACGCCGCCGTCGAAGGAGCCGTCGCGATCAAGTTCCTCCGCGTGGGCGGGCAGTCGTGCATCTGCGCGAACCGCATCTACGTGCAGGAGTCCATCGCGGGACGATTCATTCCGGCGTTCGTGGACCGGGTGAAGGCCCTTCACGTGGGGCCCGGCTTCGAGCCGGGCGCCCAGGTGGGGCCGCTCATCAACGAGGAGACCCGGAAAAAGGTCCACGCGCTGGTCGAGGACGCCGTCGAGCGCGGCGCCCGGGTCGCGGTCGGCGGCCATGCGGTGAAGGACGGCCCGCTCGCCAGCGGGTTCTTCTACGCGCCGACCGTCCTGCTCGACGTGACCGACGAGATGCCGGTCTGCGTGGAGGAGATCTTCGGCCCCGTGGCCCCGGTGGCCACGTTCAGGAGCGAGGAGGAGGTCATCCGCCGCGCCAACAACACGACCTTCGGCCTGGCCAGCTACTTCTACACCCGGGACCTCGGGCGAATCGTCCGGGTGGCCGAGCAGCTCGAGTACGGGCTCGTCGGCGCGAACGACTCCGCGGGCTACACCCACGAGATCCCGTTCGGCGGCTTCAAGGAATCGGGGCTCGGTCGAGAGGGTGGGCACGAGGGCATCCAGGAGTACACCGAGGTCAAGTCGGTGGTGGTCTCTCTCCCGGCTTGACGAGCCGCGGGGCGCGTGCTACATAGAGACTGTCAAACCTGGGAGCCTGTTGAGGGGGGAGCAGTATGCCTCAGTACGATTTCTTCTGCGAGAAGTGCAGCAAGGAGGTCTCGCTGACACTGACGTTCAGTGAGCGGGAGAAGGGCGACTTCCAGTGCCCGCAGTGCGGTGGCAAGAACCTCCAGCCCTTGATGGCCACGTTCTTTTCCAAGACGTCCCGGAAGAGCTAGTCAGCCGGGGGGAGGGTGTGGATGAGCTTGAAAGGCAAGCGGGTCGCGATCCTCGCGGAAAACCTGTACCAGGAGATGGAGCTCTGGGTCCCCTACTACCGGCTGAAGGAGGAGGGGGCCGAGGTCAAACTGGTAGGCACAGGCGGCGCGAAGTCGTACGCCTCCAAGCACGGGTATCCGGTCTCGGTTGATGGCCAGGCCGAGGCCGTGACCGCGGTCGAGTTCGACGCCGTGATCATTCCCGGCGGCTATGCGCCCGACCTGATGCGGCGGTCGGAGGCGATGGTGAAGCTGGTCCGGGAGGCCTTCCAGCACGGCAAGCTGGTCGCGGCCATCTGCCACGCGGGCTGGATGCTGGCCTCCGCGGGGATCGTCAAGGGCAAGCGCGCGACCAGCTTCTTCTCGATCAAGGACGACATGGTGAACGCGGGCGCGACCTGGGTCGACGCCGAGGTCGTGGTGGACGGGAACCTGATCACCTCCCGCAAGCCCGACGACCTCCCCGCCTTCTGCCGCGAGATCGTGAGGGCTCTCGCCAAGACCTGATCCGGCCGCCGCCGGTCCGATCCGTGCCCTCGCCGGACCCTTCGGGTCCGGCGATTTTTTTTCCGGGAACCGAGCGGTAGGTCCCCCTCTCCCCTCGGCGGAGAGGGGAGGGTGCGGGGATCAGTAGCCGCGAGAGCGGTCAACCACGTAGCGGGGCCTCTTTCCCGCGAGGTACCGGCGCAGGTTCTCGTTGAAGATCGGCGCGATCTCCTCGGGGACACTGGGCCCGGCGATGTGCGGGGTGACCACGACGTTTTCCCGGCCCCAGAACGGGTGGTCGGCGGGAAGAGGCTCGGTGTCGAAGACGTCGAGGATCGCCCCCGCGATCCACCCTTCCTCGAGGGCCCGGAGGAGCGCGCGCTCCTGGACGACGGGTCCCCGGCCGAGGTTCAGGAGCCAGGCGCTGGGCTTCATCGCTCGCAGCTCCCGCTCCCCGATGAGTCCCCGGGTGTCGGCCGTCAGCGGGAGCGTGACGACCGTGAAGTCGCAGCCCGCCACCGCCCGCGTGAGGCCCGACGGCCGATAGACGGCGTCCGCGCCTCGCGGCTTTCGTCCGCTCCGGCTCACCCCGACCACGCGCATTCCGAAGGCGTGCGCCAGGCGCCCGATCTCGCGCCCGATGTCACCGAGGCCGACGACCGCCAGGGTCTGGCCCCTGAGCCGGTCGGGACGCGCCGCGGCCCAGCGGTGGTGTCGCTGGGCCTCCCGGAATTGCTCCATGCGCTGAGTGACCCACGCACACCAGGCCAGGGTGTACTCCGCCATCCACGGCCCGAAGACCCCGGCCGCCCGCGTGATCACGGCGGAGCGCGGCAGCTCCGGGACCAGGAACCTCTCCGCACCGGCGCCCATGACCTGGATCCAGCGGAGCCGCCCGGCCCTGGCCAGGAGCTCGGCCGGGAAGTTCCAGGCGTAGAGGATCTCGGCCTCCTCGATGACGAACGACGCCTCCTCCGGCGTGGCGCAGGAATGGAGCAGGATGGCGCCCCGCGGGGCTTTTACCAGGCGGGCGTAGGCGTCAGCTTCCTCGGGGTGGTAGAGGAGGACGGAGCGGGCTCTCACGGCCCGAGGCGCGCGCGCAGGCGGTCCTCCAGGCTGAAGTCCACCGGCCGCCGCTCGAGCCCTTCCTTCAAGTACCACTCGAAGGTCTGGCGGAGACCTGACGCCAGCGTGTAGCGCGGGCGGAGGCCCAGCTCACGCCGGAGCTTCCAGGTCGTGTAGACCGCGTGGCAGTCGTAGACGAGATTCTGGCCGAACACCGGCCCCTTGAAGTCCAACTCTTTGAAGAGCGCGGGATCGAAGGGGGTCAGCTCCAGCGGGCGTTCCAGGACCTCGGCGATCACCTCCACGAAGCCGAGCTGGGTCACGATCTCCTCGCCGGTGACGTTGTAGGCCTGGCCGAAGCTCTTCGGGTTTCCCAGCATGGCGGCGATGGCGTCGGCGAGGTCCTCGACATGGCCGAACTGGCGGAGCCACCCACCGTGGCCCGGCACCAGGATGGGCCGTCCGCGGAGGATCCGGTCGAAGAAAAAGGTCTCGTTGTAGCGGGTGTTGAGCGGGCCCAGGACGTGAGTCGGGCGGACGATGGTGACGGGCAGGCCTGTGGCGCGGTGGCGCTCCAGGAGCGCGTCCTCGCCCGCCGTCTTGTGGCGCGCGTAGTCGCCCCAGTACTCGCCCCTGGGCGTGTCCTCGTCGTAGGGAATCGGGAGCGCGTGGTCGTAGACGCGTCCCGAGGACATGAAGATGACGTGGGGCTGGTTCTGGGCTACGGCGTCGGCGAGCGCCGCCACATCCTCTCCCGTGGTCGGCGCATAGGTCACGTCGCAGACGGCGTCGAAGGCACGGCCCGCGAGCGCGGTGGCCAGGCCGGCGTGACCCTTCCGGTCGCCGGCGATGAGCTCCACACCGGCCGGGAGCCGGTGGCTCTGGCGCCCGCGGTTGAATACGGTCACCGCGTGCCCGTCGCGGACCAGCGCACGGACCAGGTGCAGGCTGACGAACTCGGTGCCCCCCATCACGAGGACGCGCATCGTGTTGGCCGTTTCTTAACGGTTGCGCGTCAGCCGATCGCCACAGCCACGCACGTGGTGGTCCGGGTGACGCCGTCGATGGTTCCGATCGCCTCGGTCACGAGCTGGCCGATGGCGTCCAGGTTCGGTCCCTCGACGACCGCGATGAAGTCGTACGGTCCGGTCACCGCGTCCAGCGAGTGCACCGTGCAGCGTCCGGCCTTGATCCTGGAGAGGGACTTCTTGACTGCCTTGGTCTTCCCCGCGGTGGCCTCGATCAGGACGTAGGCTTTCATGGGTCTGTTCCTCCTAATGGGGCTTGGGGACGAAGTCGCGGCTTCGCTCGAAGAGCGAAGCCCGGGCCATGGTCTGCAGGCGGGAGGAAAACTTTCGTGTTCCTCAGGTCGGCGTCCCAGCTCATCGCAGGAGCCAAAGCGCCACCACCGCGGCGGCGCCCAGCAGGAGACTCAGGAGGAGCGGGAAGTTCGTGCGGAAGACGGGAAAGCGATAGACCGTGCCCACGTGGTCGAAGGTGAAGCTCCCGAGGTGGAGGAGCGGTGCCAGGACCACGCACCAACCCGCGCGCTCGATGACGATCCGTGCGGCGAGCGCCCGCGCGAAGTGCTCGGCCGTGAACGCGTCGACGCCCAGTGGGAGGTGCGGGCCGTGCTCCTCCAGCGGGCTCACGGGGAGGATCACGATGGTCTGCTCGCGGGGGAGCCGGTCGAGGGCGCGCGTGGAGAGCTCCTCGAGCCTGTAGAGGCTCAAAACGTGCTCCCTCGGGTGGCGGCGAGATAGTCGCGCTTCGCCCGGTCCAGCTCGTTCAGGATCTCCTGGCGCTCGGCCAGAAGGCGCGCGGCGGCGTGGTTTCGCGTCATCGCGAGCCGCGCGAAGCGGAGCTGGTGGCTGAGTCGGGCCAGCCCCCCCAGGTAGCGGTACGCCAGGAGCCCGCTCAGGGGAAGCGAGGCCAGGAAGAGCGCCGCGACCCTGACGTCGGCCAGGCGCGCGACGGCCCAGGTCTCGAGCCCCCAGAAGAGCGGGAAGAGGACGATGCTCGACAGCAGGCGCGCGGTGGCGTAATCGGTCTCTCTGTGGGTCAGCCGGCGAGCGATGATGCGCGGGACGTAGTAAGGCAGCGCGTTGACCAGGGCTCCGTAGAGGAAGATCGGGAGGCCCAGGAGACCCAGCCCGGATCGGCGGAGGCGTGCGGGCACCGGGCGCACGTGGAGCTGGCCCTGGACCGTCCGGTCCTTGATCCGGAATTCGGCGAGGAGCGCCGTGTAGGCCTGGATCCGCTGCCAGATCCGCTCCACCCGCTCGGGGTCGTGGGTCTTGAAGTGGTGGACCGCGGCCACGATGGCCCGGGAGAGGCGGAACACATCGATCTGCTTGGGCGAGAGCCCGCGCTCGACCTGGAGCTCCCGAACCAGATCGCCCCGGTAGAGGGCTTCGACCTCGCGGACGACCTCCGCCAGATCGATGCGCTCGACGTGGATCACCTGGGCTTCCATCATCCACTGGATGTGCGTCGTCAGCGCATCCACCGCCTTCCAGGAGTCGTCCCGGTAGTGCTCCAGGTACGGCGCCAGGGGGATCGGCTCGCCGAAGGCGACCAGGACGCGGCTCCTGAACGACTTCCGGGCCTCGAAGGTGAGCCCCACCGGGATGACGGCAAGCCCCAGCTTCCCCTCGTGCCGGGCCTCGGCCTCGAGCGCGATCCGCGCCGCCCCGGTCTTGATGCGCTGGACACGCGGCTCGGCGTGGGTCGTCCCCTCGGGATAAATGGCGATCAGGTCCCCCCGCGCGAGCGCGGCGAAGCACGCCTCGAACGTGGCCACGTTCCGGTCCATCTTGTCCGGGTCGTCCTGGCGCCGGTGGACGGGGATCACGCCGACGGCGGCCAGGAAGCGGGCCATCAGCGGGTTCCTGAAGAGCGCGGCGGTGGCGAGGTAGTGGACCTTGCGCGGCAGCACGAGACCGACCAGCAGCGAGTCGATCAGGTTGTTGGGGTGGTTGATGCAGAGGAGGACCGATCCCTGCCGGGGGACGCGCTCGGCATTGCGGACCTCCACGGCCTTGAAGAAGAACCAGATCCAGAAGCGGGCGAAGACTCGGACGGACGCGTAGAGCAGATCCATCGCGGCGCCCTACTGAGCCAGGAAGCGCTTCAGGGTCGCAGCAAACCAGCCCCGGCGCTCCACGGGTTTCCTCCCCAGAAAGTCCAGGCGCGTGCCGCGCTCGGCGGTGTGGTTGGCGGGGTCGAAGCGCGCGATGATCGTCTCGGTGAGCGAGCCGGCTTTGACGGTGAGGCGCTCGCCGACGCTCTCGTCGCCGAGGCGGGCCACGATGATGTAGAACCCCTGGCTGTCCGTTTCGGCCAGGTAGGAGAACCCGGTCTTGTCTCGGGTCAACTCGACGGAGACTCCCTGAAGCGGAGCGCCCTTCGCATCCTTCACGTAGCCCAGGACCACATACCGGTAGAAGGCTTCGTGCTCGCCCGCGGCGGGCGACGCGAGCACCAGCGCAACGAGGTAAAACCCCAAACGCCGCGCCCACTTGCCCGCCACGCGGCCAGTGTAGGGGCGCAGGTCGGGGATGTCAATCAGCGCCGCGGCCTCGGTCCCGGGTAGCCGTCCCAGATCAGGCGCGGGCCGTCCGGGTAAAATCCAGCTGCGAGCAGCGCGGCTCCTGCCTCACTCTCGCGGATCGGCCTCCCGTCCCAGCTCTCGACCTCGATGCGCCTGACGGGACGCTGCGCCGGTGGGCGCGCCAGCACGTCCTGGAGTGCGCGGGCCGCCGGCGCGAGGTCGTCGGCGGTGAAGCCGGCGAGCGGGATCAACTCCCTGCCGTACCCCGCGGCGAGGAGCACCGGCGCGCCCCCGCGCAGCAGGATCGCGTGCTGCGGAATCCGGCTTACCGACAGCCGGGAACCGTTCTGGCGGCAGAGCGGGAGAACCGAGCCCCAGAGGTTCGCGGGATCGCAGAGGTTCGCGAGGACCAGCGGCTCGGTGCGGCGCGTGCCGGTTTTCAGTGCCGCGACCGCCTCCTCGAGCGCGTACTGCTCTCCGGAAAGCCCCTCGACGAAGTAGCCGCGGAGGACCTCACCTGCGTACTCCATCCGCGTGAGGACGCCGCGGAGCCGGCTCCACTCGATCCCCCGGGCGAGCTCGCGGCTCACGACGCCCCAGCGGCTGAGGAGGAGGCGGGCCCATTCCTCTTCCTGCTGCTCCGGCGCGAGCGCGTCTTCGACCGCGAGGGCGCTCCAGCGGCCGGGAAGCCGGGTACCCGCGCCGAAGGCGTGGGTGCGCCGGGTGAGGCGCTCGCGCACCCGCCGGCGCGCCTCGCGCCTCGAGATCGGCCTCTCACGTGGCGGGAGCCTGAGCCGGTCCGGCGAACGGTCTGCCGGCGGTCGTCGGCGGGATTCGGCCTGACGGACGGTCTGGAAGGTGTCGGTGGTCACCAGCCCGAGCCAGAGGAGCTCCCACAGGGTTGCGAGCAGCTCCGGCGCGCCGAAACCCGTCGTCCGGCAGAGGTCCTGGAGGAACGAGGCCCCGCGCACCTGGAGCTGGCGGAGCACGGCCTTGGCGCGCTCGTCAAGCTCGGGCTGACTCGTGCGCCGCGGAAGGAGCCAGGCCAGGTTCTCTCTGAGCGCCACTCCGAGCCGGCCCGGGTGGCCCGGCTCGAAGGGGAACCACACGACTAGACCTGTCAGTCCGAGCTGGTCGAGCCACGCCGGGTCATACGCCTCGAGGCGAGCCGGCAGAAGCTCCTGCTCCCAGAAGGCCGCCGGGAAGTCCTCACCCTGAAGCGGCTCGATCACTCTCAGCAGTCCCTCGGCCCCGAGGAGGCGGTGGTCGGGGTGGCAGTGCTGCCAGCGGAGGAGGAAGGCCTGAAGCTCCTCGGGCCGCGCGAGCGAGGTCGCCTGGCGGCGGGCTCTGAGCGTGCGGCGCCGCATCTCCTCGAGGACCGAGCGGTGCACGTACTGGAGAGCAGGATCGCCAGGTCTGAAGCGGCCGCTCAGGATCAGGCCGCGCGACTCGAGGTGCTGGAGCGCTGGGCGAAGCTCGGCCTCGGCCGCTCCGTAGCGGTCGGTGAGCGTGGCGAGGGTCATGGGTCCCCGGTACCTCAGGCAGCGGAGGAGGATGCGCTCCAGCGCCTCCGGCTGGAACGCGCGCTCGGCCCGCCGGGCGTAGAGCTCGACATCGTTGGAGTTGATCCACGCGCGGCGTCCGTTCGCGAAGGCGATGCGCGTGATCCTGCGTTCGCCTGTCAGCGCCTCGAGACACCGGTCCGCGTCACCCGCGAGCCGCGCCCGGACCTCGTCGTCGTCGAGATCGCCGAGCTCCTCCAGGAGCACGGCCAGCTCGTTGGCGTCCCGCGGCCGTCGCTCCGGCGTCGTGGCCTGCAGCTCGGCCTCGACCACGTCGATCACCTCGGGGTCCAGCGCTCCGGGCGCGGCCGGCCAGGCCTTGAGCATCGGGACGGCGTCGCTCCGACGCTCCTCGGCGTGGCCGGCATCCAGGTAGGCCCAGTCCCACGCCAGGAGCAGCGGATAGGTGAAGGGCGAAGGGATCACGCCCTCAGCGCTTCTCACGCTCAGCTCGCCCGCACGGAGCCGATGCAGGATCACCTTCAGCCGCGGGAGATCGAGCGCGTCGTGGCAGCACTCCCTGAGTGTTTCGGCCACGAGCGGGAAGTCCGGCTGGCCCCGCACGGCCTCCAGCAGGGCGTCGGCCTTGAGGCGCTGGAGCCAGGCCGGCGTCCGCTTGCCCCGGACCATCCGGGCGATGAAGAGCGCGCGCACGGCGGAGTGGCGGAAACGGGTCGTGAAGAGCGGCGAGCCGATCAGGGCTCTGGCGAGGAGGAGGTCGAGCTGCTCGGGGTCGACGAGGAACGGGATCCTCTCCGGTGGCGGAGGGGTTTGTCCGGGGGCGAACGCAAGCAGGATGCCGTCATCCACGTGGCTCACCTCGGGCAGGAGACCGTAGCGGCGCCTGAGCTCCTCTCTCAGGGCCAGTCCCCAGGCCCCGTTCACCCGCATCCCGAAGACGGAGTGGAGCATAACCTGGCGGCCTCCCAGGTCGTCGGGGAAGGACTCCACGACGAACCGGCTGTCGTCGGGCATGGCCCCCAGGCACTCCTGCCCCTTGGCGAGCCACGCCCTGAGGGCGCTGGCCGCTCGCGGGTCCAGGCTCAACTCGCCCATCGCCCAGGCGTCGAAATCCGAGGATGCGAGGCGCTCGGCTGCATCGCGGCGGAGGCGTCCGACCTGGAGGGCCAGCTCCCAGCTCCGCGACGGGTGCTCGCCCCGCCAGAAGGGGACGGTCGGCGACATTCCGGCGGCGTCCTCGACGATCACGCGGTCGGCCTGCACCTTCACCAGCCGCCAGGCGCGGGAGCCGAGGAGAAAGACGTCACCGGGCAGGCTCTCCATGACGAACTCTTCGTCGAGGGTTCCGACTTTCACGTCCGTCCCGTGAACCACCACGTCGTAGAGCCCGGCATCGGCGATGGTGCCGCCAGAGGTGACGGCGAGGAGCCGGCTTCCCCGGCGCGCGTGGAGCCGGTTGTTCGCCCGGTCCCAGGAGAGCCTCGGCGCGGCGCCCTTGACTTCGGCGGGCAGGGGGTCTGACAGGCCGCGGATCACCGCCTCGAAGTCGGTGACTTCCAGGTCTCGGTAACAGGCGGACCGGCGGACGAGCCGGTACAGCTCGGGCACGGGCCACGGCTCGGCGGCCACGGCGGCCACGACCTGCTGGGCCAGCACGTCGAGGGGCTCGCGGGGGATGCGGAGCTCGTCCAGCTCGCGCTCCCGGATGGCCCTGACGATCGCCGCAGCCTCGACCAGCTCCTCGCCCTTGGTGACCACGATCCGCCCTTTGCTCTCCCGCGTCAGGAGGTGACCGGAGCGGCCGATCCGCTGGAGCGCGGCCGCGATGTTGCGCGGCGACTGGACCTGGACCACGAGGTCGATGGCGCCGATGTCGATCCCGAGCTCGAGCGAGGAGGTGGCGACCAGCGCCCTGAGCTCGCCCCGCTTGAGCCGCTCTTCGGCTTCGAGCCGGGCGCGTCGCGAGAGGCTTCCGTGGTGCGCCGCCACGTGACCCGCCGGCAGTCGCTCGTCGAGGGCGCGCGCGAGGCGCTCGGCCATCCGCCGGCTCGGCGTGAAGACCAGCGTCGTGCGATGCTCGCCGATCCACTGGACCAGGTCCTGGTAGAGGCTCTCCCAGATGGTGTCGCTCTGGGCGGTCAGGAAATCGGAGACCGGCGCGACCACCCCGAGCTGCCACTTCCGCTCGAAGCCCGCGTCCACGACCCGGCATGGCCGGGGGACGAGGCGTTCCCCCTCCCAGGCGTAGCCGGTCAGGAAGCGGGCGGTCGCCTCGAGCGGGCGTACCGTCGCCGAGCAGCCGATCCGCTGGAACGGCGCCGTGGCCAGCTGCTCGAGCCGCTCCAGGGAGAGCGAGAGGTGGACGCCGCGCTTCGACCCGGCAAGGGCGTGGACCTCGTCCACGATCACGAACTGGACGGTGGTGAGCGCCGGGCGGAACCGTTCGGCGGTCAGGAGGATGTAGAGCGATTCCGGCGTCGTGATCAGGATGTGGGGGGGCCGCCGCGTCATGGCCTGCCGCGCGGGGGCCAGCGTGTCCCCGGTTCTCACCGCGACGCGAAGCTCGGGAAGCGAAAGCCCCCGGGCCTGAGCCCGCTCCCGGATCCCCTGGAGCGGGAAGCGGAGGTTCTTCTCGATGTCGTTGTTCAGCGCCTTGAGGGGGGAGACGTACACGACGTACACGCGATCCTCGAGCCGCCCGTCGAGCCCGAGCCGGTAGAGGTGATCGAGCGCCCAGAGAAAGGCCGCCAGCGTCTTCCCCGAGCCGGTGGGCGCGACGATCAGGGTGTGATGCCCCGCGGCGATCGCCGCCCACCCCTCGCTTTGGGGCCGGGTCGGCTCGCCGTAGGTCTCGGCGAACCACTCGGCGACGACAGGAAGAAACCCGGGGATGGCGGTCATGAAGGGAGCGTACCGCCCGCCTCAGCGCCGGGCAAGCTCGTCGGCAGCCAACCGAACTGCCTCTGGGGCGTCGGTCGGGGACTTGATGAGGCGGTAGGTCCAGCGACCATACGATCCCTCGGCGTTGACCGCCGCCACCCACCGGCGGGCTGCGGCCTCCTTGACCGCGGAGAGGGGATCGTAGCCCTTGGTCTCCAGGATCAGGGTTGCCACTTCCGTGCCGTTCGTCTGAAGGCGCGCGAGAAAATCGGGAAGATACTCCCGGGCTTCTCCGTTGTGGGTGTACGGGATCGCGAAGCCGAGGTTGAAGTTCTTGACGAAGGCGACGACGTGAGGGTCGGTGTCCAGGTAGAAGGCAGCGCTCTGCTCCCACCTGTCGGTGTCCATCACGACGTAGTTCAGGTGGGAGCGCTGGGTCTCCCGAACGGGTTTAGACGTCCAGAAATCCACCTCACGTGTGCTTCCCGCCCCTCGGTGCGCCTCGTACCGAGGGACTTCTGGGCTGCCCGCATCGTCCGGAACGATGGCCTCGGCCAACGTGGCGACCGCCCACGAGAAGTAGGGGTCGAGGAAGACGTCCTTGCGGTCAGTCCGGCCAACCGGGCTGACCCTGTCCTTCAAGAACTGGCGCACGATGCTGAGCATCTGGGGGAAGAGGGCGTGAGCGGGGACTTCACACGTGGGGCCCTTGGCGTATCGCTTCGTCAGTGCACTCGCCAGCTCGAACTCCAGCTCCTGGATCCGCTTCGTCCGGCGCCACGCGTCGAGGCTGACGTCATCGGCCCTCCCGGGCCCCATGAGGGACAGCCGACTTCCCAGCTCGGTGGAGAGTCCTATGAGCCTTACCTCGTCTGGAATGTTCAACGGATCGACAGACAGCGTCGGCACCCGCTCCCACTCGACCCGCACTCGGCTCTTAATCCTGAAGGTGTACCCTTCCACCCGGGGGAAGCGGATCTCCAGGTGGTCGCGGTCGGGCGAGACAGCGTAAACGTGATGGACCTTGGGCGGCGGCGCCGGCGCGCCTCCGGGGGTGGCTTTGAGGGGGATCAACTCGAAAGGCACCCCGTAGACCTTGGCGACTTCCTCCACGGTGAGGTCGTGGTACTGGGAGCGTCGCAGCCCACGCCCGACCACCTGTTCGCAGAGGAGCTGAGACTCGAACGGTCTGAGCCCGACAATGTGCGTCACCGTTGTCGCGTCCCAGCCCTCCGTCAGCATGGCGACGGACACGATGCAGCGGACGTCCCGCCCCGGAGGGATTGCTGGATCAATCCGCCGGCCCCCTTCCTCCGCGGCCTTCCGGTTCATCTTCTCGCACAGCTCCAGGTACTCCTCGGGCAGCCTTCCGCCCGGCCAGGCGGTCTTGCCGATGGTATCGAGCACAAAGCGGAGCCGCCGGCTCTCGTCGCTCTTGGCGACCCCCGAGGAGATCTCCTCGACGACCCTGGAGTCCACCCGGACCGTGTACTCCTTGCCGTCCCTGCTGAGGAACTCCTCCAGCGGGCGTGGCGATCCGGCCGCCTCTCCCGTGATCCACTCGTAGACAACCCTGGCCAGCTTGGTATCGCGGCAGACGATGATGAAGACGGGGGGCACCGGCGGCCGCTTGCCCTCAGCCGTCTCCCTCTGCCAGCGGAGGAACTCCTCCCGCCAGAGGCCCGCCAGCTGGGCGATCGGGTGCTGTGCCCACCGCAGGACCGCCTCCGGCTTGACCTGCCCTCTCCGGCCTCCCCTCTCGCCCGCGCTGAGCTTCTCCTCCACGATCCATTTCCAGACGTTGAAGTAGGCCGGGATCTCCCGCCCCGTTGTGTCCTGGACGGGCAGCTGCGGAATCTTTACGAGCCCGCTTTCGATCGCATCTATCAGGCCGAAGTCCGAGACGATCCAGGGGAAGGCCCGGCCCGGGTCGGCTCCGGCCCGGTGGAGGTAGAACGGCGTGGCGGAGAGGTCCACGCAGAGATTGATCCCTCGGACCCGGTGGAACTTGTCGAGCCCCTCGATCCAGACCGTGGCCTCCCTCTCGTCCGCCTCGGCCAGCTCGTCCTCTTCTTCGAGTTCGTCGGTGTCGTCGAGCCGGCGGATCCGGTAGGCGTGGTGGGCCTCGTCGTTGAGGACAAGGATGTGCCCCTTGCCGCCGACCTCTTTCCCGAAGGCGCGCGCCACCAGGGCCGTGTCCGACTCCTCGCCGCGCTTCACGACCCTGGCCCCAACGCCCCCGACCTGGTTCATCTCCTGTGGGGCCAGGACATGCCAGTTCTGGATCAGCACGTGCCCCTTGCGGAGGTCGCTCATCAGGTGGGGCGGGACGATGTCCCGCGTCCGGTAGAGGCTCGCCTCCCCCCGGTGGGGGTCCAGCTCTTGGAGGCGCTCGCGGATCGTGACGTTGGGGCAGAGGACGAGGACCACGTCGGAAAAGCGCCGGTCAGTTCGATTGGCGAGCTTGTTGAGAATGCTCCAGGCGGTGAGCATCCCCATGACGGCGGTTTTCCCGCTGCCCGTCGCCATCTTGCAGGCGTGGCGGACAAACTGGCCGGGCTCGTCGCGGGGGATGGCGATCCCCTGGCGGAAGTCGGCGCGCGCCTCCATGAGGAAGATGATCGTCTCCGCCGCCTCCTGCTGGCAGAAGAAGAGCCGCCGCTCCCGATCCTCCCGGTTCCAGTACCGGAGGAGCTCCAGCGTCGTGGCCGTGGTGCCCGGGAAGCCCGCCTGCCGCCAGGCCCCGAGGCGTTTCCGAATCTCGTTCACCAGGTCGAGGGAGATCCGGGTCCCGATGTCGTCGGCCCGGGTCGCTCCCGTGGAGCGCCCGGGAGGACGGTAGTAGTAGCATGCCTCCCGCCGCTCCGGCACTTTCTCGGGGGGCCGGCCCCGCTCGATCACCCAGTGGTGGGTGGGCTCCGCGTAGGCATCACAGATGATCGGCTGGGGGACCTCGTTGAACTCGCTCATGCGGGAAAAGGGGGGCTAGACAGCTGTCGCGATGATTCCCTTGAGTCTCTCGAGAAGTACCTCCGGCTTATCCGGGGTGATCCCGAGATGGCTGGCTCCGAGCACTTCGATCCCAACAAGTTTCTCCCCCTCCGTGAAATCCAGCGCGATGTCGTCCGTGAGCCGAACGACGCGACATTCGTGCGTTCCTTCCACAAGGTAGATGTACAGGGCATCGGCCTCTGGATCGTACGAGATTCTCATCGGACTTCCCCCTCCTGAAAATAGAAGGTGTAGACTGTTACAACGACGAACCGATCCGGCGTCTCGTCCACGACAGGGGCCACTTGCTGGACCGCGTAGTAGCGCCCGTCCCATTCTCGCCGATACTCCAGAGTCAGTCTATAGAGGAACAGTCCGCGCTGGGCTGGCTCTCGGTACCCACCGCGGATTGCCCTGATGACGTCCTCCTCGGTCGTCCCCCGTCTCTCGATCCTCTCCCGTGCATGACGGGTGAAGTAGATAGGCTTCACCGCTCGGGCTTGGCCTCGTCCAGCGACTTAACGACCATCAGCTCGTTCCCGCGGTCGTCGATGACTTTGACGGCGACCTTCCGATGCTCGCCCGCCGCAAACGGTTCGCTGACCGTCCCGGCGAGATGCTCCCAGACGGAGTCCTCATAGGTTCCCTTGAGGGCGCGCTTCAGGTTCTCCCAGGCGCCTGTCCGCGGAAAGAACGCCTGGCTCACGTGGAAGACCAGGTCGTCGTAATCTGTGTCCAGGAACCAGGCCGGGACGTCGTCGCCCTTGCGGTGCTCGCTCTGCATCGTCACGGCGTCGAACACGTCGAGGCCGAGCAGCTCCACGCGGTAGAGCGGCCCGTTGGCGCCCTTCTGCTTGAGCCGAACGAGGCTCACGTCGGGCGCTCCCGTCACCGCGAAGATCTGACTGGCCCGTGTCGTCTTGAGGAGGTCGCCCATCAGCAGATCCATGCTGGCCTGGACATACGTTGCCGGGAGGCCCACGGCCTGCTCGCAGTTCTGGATCAACTTGCTGGCACCGGGCTGGACGGCGAACCCCACGACGAAGAGGTGGGCGTAGCTCTTGAGGTGGGCCTCCTTGGCCGCGGCGAAGACCATCTGCTCAGTCACCGGCCCATGCTCGGGCCCGAAGACGAAAGCGACGGGCTTCCCCCGCTTCATATCGAGCGACTTCTGTCTAGCGGCCTCGTCGGCCAAGTCCTCCACGGTCGGCTCTACAATGTCTGCCTCTGCATGCAGGTCCAGAGCCTTCGCCGGCCGGCGGATGTTCCTGAGCGTGATGCTCTGGTTGCCGGCGATGCGCAGGGTGGGGGAACGCCTCAAGACCTCGATCATTCGGCCGACGGGATCGGCCTCGTACCCGGCTTCAGCCTCCCGGCTCACCGGCTCCACCTCAATCGCGGTCGGGATGGTGGCCTCGACCACAAACGGGCCCGAGACCCTGACCACGCCCGACTCCACCTCGGGTCGATCCACCAGGACTTCCTCCTGAGGCGGCTCGTTCTGGGCGATCGAGCGGAGCGTGATGTGGGGGACGATCCCACCGACCTCCTCGCCCTTCTGGTTCTGCTTCCGCGTATAGACGAAGCCCCCGGCAGGTCCCTGGGCTTGGTCACGCAGCTCGTAGTACGAGAAGGTCGCGGTCAGGAGCCGCTGGCGGGCGAGCGCCAGCGGCACCCGGCTCGTGTCAATCGTGATCCACCGCCGCCCCCACTGCTCCGCCACGTACGCCGTCGTCCCACTCCCGCACGTCGGATCGAGTAGCAGATCGCCGGGATCGGTGGTCATCAAGACACAACGCTGCATAACCTTTTGGACCGTTTGGACAACATAGAGCTTTTCCTCGAACCATCCTCTTGCTGCGGTGTCCGTCCACACGTTTGAGATCGGCGAGACGGGGAAGTCCTCGAAGTACCTGACGTATCGCAATGTTACGCCCTGGATTATCAGACGATTAGCGTTTCGCAGACGATCAAGGCCGTCTTTGGTTGTCTTCCAATGACCGCCACGCGGGAAGAACTCCTTACCGTTGAAGCGGTAGACAAATGTGCCTGTTGAAGTAATGTCAGCCGAGGTCAGGTTATCGGGAATGAAGAGCCGAGAACCTTCCGGCAGCAAGGTGAGATTGTCGCTTTCTTCCTTTGTTAACCTTCGTCTGGTGCCGTCTGGTAATTCGACCCAGGAGTATTCGCCGGATCCGGTGCCACCTCGTTCCTTGGTCACAAAAAGCTGTCGGTATTTTATGCGCGCGTGGTCCTTGGCGTACCACAGCAGATAATCCGAAACGGCGCCAAGGAGTGAATCTGCTTGTCCGCCGGTCTTCATGAAAGAGATCAGCGCGACGAAATTATCTACCCCAAAGACCTCATCGAGGACTTCTCGAACATGGTGCAGGTTTTCATCGCTGATCTGGACGAAGATGGAGCCGGAGGGCTGGAGCAGCTCGCGGCACAGGAGGAGGCGGTCGCGCAGGTAGGTCAGGTAGGAGTGGAGGCCGAGCTCCCAGGTGTCGCGGTAGGCCTGGACCATCTCGGGCTCGCGGGTGAGGTCCTCGTCGTCCCCGTGCTTCACGTCCCGGCGGCGGATAAAGGGCTGGAAGTTGGAGCCGAACTTGACCCCGTACGGCGGGTCCATGTAAATCGTCTGCACCTGGCCGCCGAGTCCCTCGTACTG
>JACQWB010000190.1 GCA_016209385.1 Candidatus Rokuibacteriota bacterium | reverse complement strand
GTGATGGGCTTGTTTGTTCTGTGGGACCTGATCTTCTGCGGGGGGAAGCGCTGCAGGGAGTGTATCGATTGGATTCGCCAGCTCTGAGGGCGGATCGCCCCCGCACGCGGAGCCTGAGCGCCGCCGCTTCTGCCTCGGGACTATGGCTCCCAAGTGTGCTCTACCTCACACTAGCCGGTGCCGGCTGTGCGACGGCTTGGGGGTACTTTGGCCTTCCGCAGGACGAGCGGCGGCTCTTTGAAGTCTACAGTGCGTTCATGACCACCGCTCAACAAAACGCCTACGTCTCTCAGCCCGGCCGCGAGGCGCGGACGGTGTATGCAGAGTCCCTCGGCCTGCCTCAACGGCTTGCCGCCCTGCCGGCAGGGGAGCGCGAAGCAGTCCTCGAGGCGCAAATCATACGAGGCATGAGCGCAGAGGGATTGCTGATGGCGTTGGGCCATCCCCGGTATCGGTCCGCGCTCGGGAGGGGAGCCGAGAAATGGGTGTATTTCCCCTATGACGCGAGGCACTTGCCGCCGAGCGCGGGAATGACAGTCTATCTGCGCGACGACCGGGTGACCGAGTGGGTACAATTTGTGATTCCAGCGCCGGAGGGGAAACGGTGAGCAGCTCCGAGACCGTTGGCCCGGAGGCGCAGATCGTCCGGGCTGGCCTTGGTGCGGAGAATTCGCGGGAAATTCCTCTTGACAGCTAGTTCAGGGCTGAAGTAGGTTACGCGCTAGGCTGACCTGACATACAGGAGGCCGTCTAAGGAGCGTTTGTGGGCTCCGAGGCGGCCTTTTTTGTTTTCGCTGAGCCCGTATGTCGCCGGGTTGAGGGATCGGGTTCGAGGAGGCAAGGGACCGTGGTCGTCAACCGGAGCCAGCGAACGATCCTGCCGATTATCGCGGCCTGTCTCATGGCGGGGGCGATCGGAGCCTCGGCGGCTCCACCCGCAACCTCACTGAGGGCGGCGATGGAGGAGGCGGTAAAGGCGCTCCTCGCCGATCTCTTCACAGAACGGCCTGCCGGCCGCGTTGTCTCAGTTCAGGGCTCCGGTCACCTTGTCGTGAATTTTCCCGGTCCCGCACCCCCGACGGACGCCGAGTACCTGGTCGTTCGAACGCCTGCCGCAGGCGGCAGTGGGTTTGCGGACATGGTGGGGGCGGTCCGAATCGCTGAGGCGCGAGGCCAGACAGCCCGCGCGACCGTTCTCTGGAACGAGGGGGACCTCCGGCCGGGGGACCAGGTAGTTTGGCCTCCGCGGATCACGATCGTGCTCCTCCGGACAGAGGCCGGGGACTCTCCGGAACTCGCCGGCCTCGAGCGGCATCTGGACCGCTGGCTCGAGCTGGAGCTGCTCACAGACCGCCGCCTCCGCGTCGTGCGCGCCGACCAGCCCGCCGAAGAGCGCTGGCGGCTCAAGCGGCTGCAGGAGGAGCGCGAGTACGCGCTCACAATCGCCCCGCTGCTGCTCTCCGGGGCCGCCGGCAACGCGGTGGTCCTCAGGGTGCGCTCCATGTTCACGGGCCAGACTCTCGCCCAGCGTCAAGCCGCATGGGTCTCGGCACAGACCCAGGCCGCTCCGACGCCCGCTTCGCCGACCACCTCCCCGGCCCCGTCAACGCCCTATGGCGCAGCAATTCGGCCCGCCGAGCCCGCAAGGGCCATCCAGAGAGTCGAGCGGAGCGCGGATCACCAGACGGTGCCGCTCCCCCACGCCCTCAACGGCATCGCCCTTGGCGACGTGGACGGCGACGGGCGGCCGGAGGTGATCGGGATCACTGACCAGCAGGTGATCGTCTACCGCTGGACCGGGCGCGACCTCGCGCCCGTCGCCACCAGCGATCCGCTGCCGGCATTCACGACCTACCTCTCCGTGGATGCGGCCGATATCAACGGCAACGGGAAGGACGAGATCATCCTGACCGCGGTCCGGACCGCCCCGCGCCAGAACCAGATGGAGAACATCCTCGCGTCTTCCATCGCCGAGCTGGACAAGGGGCGAATCGAGCTTCTCCAGACGAACCTCCACCGGTACCTCCGGGTGCTGAGGCGACCTGGACAACCCCCGCTCCTCCTGGCCCAGGGGATGGGGCTCTATGAGCCGTTCGAGGGGGCGGTGAAGGCGCTGGAGTGGAAGGACGGCCGGTACCAGCTCGGCGCTCAGATTCCGCTCCCGCAGGTCGTGCCTTCCGTCTACGCCTTCGCGAGCGGAGATCTGGACGGCGACGGGCGAGCGGACCTGGCGCTCGTGGCCCCGGACGGACAGCTCAAGATCTACGACGAAGAGGGACAGCTCCGCTGGGAAAGTGAGGACGACCTGGGGGAGGTTGACGCGCTCGGCTTTGCCCAAACGCCGCGGTTCCCGGACTACCGCGGTCTGAACTTCGACGCCACCGCGGAGCAGCTGGCGATCTGGCGGAGCATCCCGAGGCGGATCCTCCTCGCTTCGGTCCCCAGGTCGGCGGCGCTGCCGGACATTGTCACCGTGGCGAACCCCCGGGTCTTCGGGCTCCGGGTGTCGCTCGGCAAGAAAGGCGATAGCGTCAGGGGCGGTGCCCTCGGCTACGGGTGGGACGCGGAGGCCCGGCGGTTCGCCAAGCGCTGGGAGTCCGCTGACGTCAGCGGCCAGGCGCTGGACCTGGCGATCGGCGACCTGGGGGGTGACGGAGGGGTCATGCTGGTGGTCCTCTCGGGGGCCGGCACGAAGCGATCCCTCGACGTCTTCACGCTGTACGACCCCAGACGCGCCGCGGGCGACGCAGAGAGGAGGTGATCGCGCGTACGGCAGGGTAGCCGCGCTCGCCAGGGTCTTTTAACGCGACTCGTCGCTCAAGGCGGAGGGGACCATGAAGCGATCAGTGGCAATTGTGCTGGCGAGCCTTCTCCTGGGAGGGCTCGCGGCAACTCCGGCGCCGGCCCAGCAGATCAAGCCGGTTGGGCCGGGATCGGCGAGCTTCACGACACCGGACGGCACCAACTTCAGGTTCGGGATCAGCCTCGATTACCAGCCGATGACGGTGAAGGGCCTGGATTTCAACCGACGGACCAACTTCCGGACCATCAACGAGTTCGGGGTCTTCGGCGAGGAAGACACTATCATCGGCTTCGAGAACCGCCTGTTCTTCACCGTCACCAAGGGCCGGCTCTCGCTCTACACCGCCATCGAGCTCGACGGCGCCCTGGACGAACGGGAAATCGACGCGAACAATCCCAACATCGAGCGGCTGAACCTCTCCCTGCTCATCCCCGAGGTCAACACGACCTTCACGGTTGGTGCGGACATCTACGCCGTGGACCAGATCGGCGGGCTGGTGTACATCGACGACGACCCCGGGATCTGGTTCAAGGGCGGCGCCGGGCCGTGGTCGTGGCAGGCGGGCTGGCACAAGCGGACCGACTTCGGCGGGGCGGCCGGCGATTCGGGCTTCAGATTCGCGGCCAGGGTCAGCAACCAGGAGACGAGAGAGGACGACACCGAAATCTTCAGCGCCAAGATTGGCTACAACTTCGCACATCCGTTCGGCCGCTTCCTGGTCGAGCCGTTCGGCATCTACTATCTGCGGAACACCCCGCATAGCGGGGCTGAACAGAACCGACTTAACGCGGTGGGACCGGGCGCCGTGGCGCGGCCCGCTGACCCCCTCCAGGCGAGCCTGGACAACATCCAGCCCAACCAGGACACCGGGTACCTCGGCATCCAGGGGACAGGGACCATCGGCTGGCTCCGCCCGAGCGCTGAGTTCGTCTACCTGGTCGGAAGAATCTCAGGGCTCAGGGATCGGGTGACCGGCACCCTCCCGTTCGGCCGCGAGTCCTTCGACATCCACTCGCTTGCGACGTACTTGAGGCTGGACTTCGACTGGTCGAAGGAGCGCTGGTGGCCGCTCAGGGGCGTGATCCCCTTCGTCTCGGCGGAGTTCCTCCGGGGCGATGACGATCCCTTCGACGATGATTTGAAGGGGTTCGTGTCGCCTTCGAGCCCAAACGGCCTGCGGCCGGGTGACCTGCCGCTCATTCGGAAGACCGTGCTCGGGCTGGGTTCGCCTATCATCGGTGACGGCACAGCCGACTTCGGCTTCGGTGTGGACGGCCGGGGGATTGGCCCCACCATCGGCAACATTTTTGAAGGTGCGACGTTCGGTTCGGCCGCTACCTTCAATAACCGCTTTGGCAAGGGCGACAGCCCGGGCTACCTGATGGTCTCGACCGGCCTCCAGGGCTCCTACAACCCCCAGTGGGACTTCCACCTGATCGGCCGCTGGCTCCGCTACCACAGGACCGAGCCGATCGAGGCCGAGTTCCGCGCCTTCAACGTCGGCTCGGTCGCCCCGACGATCGGGGCCGCCTTCGACGTAATGGTGGTCTTCAAGCCTGTGCCGCAGTACCAGATCAGGCCGTTCTTCAGCATCTTCTTCCCCGGAGCTGGCGTGAGGAAGATCTCGGGGGGTAACGAGGACGCCATCGTGAGCGGGGTCAACTTCTTCGCGATCTTCTAAGCCCGCGACGGGCTGAGCTAATCATGGGCCAGAGCTCTGGGCCACTTTCCTACGCCCTCGTGGGTCGTGCCGACCGTTTGTCCGGTCGTGGCCCGCCTCTGGTCGCATCGCGGGAACAGGAGTGTCGGGGGGTGCCGGGGCTGGACCGGCACAGCTCATGAGTGGTTCCCCAAGAGGAGGGATTCCATGAAAAGGATCTTTGCGATGCTTTTGGCGGGTTTTGCGCTGGTGGCGCTCGTGGCCACAGCCCAATCCAAAGAACCGATCGATGTGACCGGCGTCTGGAAGGGAACAATGGTTACCCTGCCGGGAGCGAACGCAATGGGAGTTGTTGTTCTTAACCTCAAGCAAGAGGGTACGAAGGTAACGGGCACCGTCAGTCTGGAAGAGGGTAGTTTTTCCTTTTCCAGCACCAAGACATCGCCGGCAGCGTCGCCTCTGATTGCGACTGAAAAACGGATCGAAAACGGCCGGGTTACGGGCGATATTTTGACTTTTGAACTCCGCGGCGGCTCTCAAACCATGAACTGCCAGTTCCTCGTAAGGGCCCGCTCCATGCAGGGGACTATTGAGCTTCTGCAGGCACAAGCCTCCGTGGTTTCTCTGGAGCGAGAGTAGGGCAGGTCCGCACGCCGGCCCTCAACCAAGGTCGCCGTGCGGCCCTGGGGGCGAGAAGTCTTGTAACTGATTCGGCTTCTGAGCCCCCCGGCGGGGCCGGACGACATGGTCCGGCCTCGCTACCTGATGCTCGCCGGTGGCCTCCAGGGCTCCTGGAACCCGAAGTGGGATTTCCACCTGATCGGGCGCTGGCTGCGCTACCACAGGACTGAGCCGATCGAGGCCGAGTTCCGGTCCCTCAACATCGGCTCCGTCTCCTCCGAGATCGGGGGTGGGATCGACGCGATGGTGGTATTTAAGCCCGCGCCGCAGTACCAGATCAGGCCGTTCTTCAGCATCTTCTTCCCCGGGGCTGGAGCGAGAAAGCTCGCGGGGGGTGCCGACGAGGAAGCCATCGTGAGCGGCGTTAATTTCTTCGCGATGTTCTGAGCCCGTGATTGCTCACCTGGCGGTGCTTCGCCGCTCTTACCGTCTCCCGGCCAAGCACCGCCAGAACGGGGCTTCCGGCTACTGGACCAGAAGCCCTCATTCGTTCACGCGGGCGTCGGACCAGGGGTTTCGTCGGGGCCGTTTGTGACTCCCACCTAAGGCCGGAGAGCGCATACCTCACCACCTGGGCGATATCCGTCTATGCTCTACAGCCACCTTGCCGGGCGCCCCGCACCGCCCGCGTCCGTGCAGTGATCCGCAAGCCGGTCGGTTAGGCGCGGAGCGATGGGTTATGGAGCTGTTGGGAGCTGTTATACTGACGAAAACTCACCTCTCACGAAAGTCTGGTTCGGAAGCTGAACGATCCTCGATAGACACTCGGCCGGAGTGGCCCCCAGGCCGGTTCATGGAGGTACCTGCAAATCAAGCCTGGTCGACGGACGGCCTCACGGACAGGTTCGTCCATCGGCCGTGCGCCGGACCTCTGGCGCGGCTCTTGGCCCAGTTGCCGGTCACCCCCAACGCCGTCACCCTGGCCGGTCTAGTCGTGGGCGTGATCGCAGCGTCGCAATTTTGGTACGCGACTCCGAATTCTGCCATGCTCGGACTGCTGCTGTACTTCCTGCAGGCGGTGGTGGATCACGTCGATGGCGAGCTCGCCCGCCTGACCGGGCAGGTATCCAAATTCGGCGCATGGCTGGATGTGGGCGTGGACACCGCCACCGACATCCTGATCGTCGTCGGCATGGCTGTCACCGCCGGGCCCCGAAACGGCCCGCTGAGAGTGGCCCTTAGCGCCCTGGCGGGCGCGGGCATCGCGCTGTGTTCGCTCTTCACCAACTTCTTCCCGCCGCCGGCCGGGCGCGGCGTTGCGCGCGCGACGCTCCGATTGGCCAATCGGGACCCGGTCTACTTCATTCTGGCCGCGTTTCTCGTCCTGCTCTGGAAGGCCGACTGGCTCCTGCCGCTCTTTATCTGGGTCCTGGTCATAGGCTCCCACGCTTACTGGCTTGCGCACTTCATTCAGAGGACCGTAGCTAGCCGCTCGCGACAACGACGTGGGTGAGCGCGGTGAGATGGATGGGCGCCATGGTTTGCCTCATTTCGAATCCTTATCGGGTTCCGCCTTGGGTGCTCGTGGAGGGCGAGAGCCCGCTGGCGGACCGACCGCCGGCGGACTTCACGACCCGAGCGCCGATGTTCTTCCCCACATCGTCAGAGCCCTCATCGAGCTGTGGACGGGTTAGCGGGGTCTGAAGGACCCGGTCAGGTCCGGCCGTGATGATCCAGCCGAAGCCGAGCGAAACCCCTGTAATCGTCCGGCCGGTGTCGGCCACCCTGCCGCCGCCGGCCGACCCGCTCACCGTGACCGTGCCGACTGTCGCCTGGCCGGTGTCGGCCACCCTTCCCGAGCCGGGATCAGGAATGTCGGTGGCGAAGAGGAGCGGGAGGACGTTGATCAGATAGGCCTGGTCCCAGGGGTCGCTGGCGATGGGTTCCATGTAGGGACCGGCCCAGTTAGGATAGTCAATCTCGCTGGGCTTCCGGACGAGAAACTCGTTGATGTTCAACACGACGGCCGGCGTCAAGGTGTTGCAGCTGCGCCCGAGGAACTGGCTCGCGTCGATCCCCAGGTTACCCACCTGAGGGAGGGTTCGAGTGGCTGAACTGAGTCGCGAGGTCCTGGTCGTCGCATCGGTCCCCAGCTCACCCACCAGCGGGAGGAGCGTGCCCTGCGTGGGATCCGTGGCGGGCACCCCTGTCTGGAGGAAGCAGATCGTACTTCCTACACGGCGTATCTCCACCTCGGCCGGCCATTTGCCGGTGTCCTGAAAGAAGCGCATCATGGCGTTGGCAAGGGTGACTGCTTCGTTTGCTGCTCGGCCCGACTTGGATTGCTCGATCCGATCCATGACTGCCGGGATGGCCGTCGCAGCGACGATGGCCGTCATCGCGACGACCGCCGTAGTCTCATAGAGGCTGACCCCGCGAACATCCCGAAGGACCCTCAGCAGTTGCGTTACCGCTCTTACAAGCCGTCCCATGCTGACTTCTCTCCTCGCCCGAACCCTGGTGGACCCGCCGGCGGCGGAGTTCACGATCCGGGCTGTGTTATCGGGTCTCTTCCGTGAGCTGGTGGGGGTACTCAGGATAGAGCAGGGGCGTGTAGTTCCCGGGCATGGGAACGGGAAAGGTCGCAACCTCATAGACGCCGACCCCGGTCCGGAGGACTCCCATGCCGACGCCTCTCAGAGCGCCCACGGTGACGCCGTAGGGGATCCCGTGGTCAACGCTGTCGTAGTAGATGGTCTTGGGCCACTCGGTGACGAACCCAAAGGCGGTGTTCTCAAAGCCTCGAAAGACCTTCTGGGCGATTCGGAATCCGAGTGAGTTTTCCGCCCACACCGGGGTGACCGCGCCAACGACAAGGGTAAGGACGGACAAGGTTGCTAGAAACCGTTTCATGGGCTCCTCCTTCTGTGCTCTAGTTCTCGTTTTGAAGTGTGTGGGTGGCTCCCACTCCTGCAGACATCCATACGATGCGGGAGCGGAGGGGGAGGGTTCGCAACGGTTTTGTGAACCTCTCGATGCGCAGATGCCCTCTAAGGACCGTCCCGGCGACCTGCAGCATCGCGGCTGATGTCCGTGACCGCCTTGCTTAGCACCGTTTCACCGAGTGTGGAGCCGGATCGCGCTTCGGGATTGGCGAGTGAAAAATTTCCCAGAGCTTGGGGCCTTGCATAAAGTGTTGGCGAGTGTGTTAGGATGATCCCGGCGAAGGGCTTCGCGACGGGGGGGAGGAACTTATGGCAAGGAGGAAGCACCGATGAATGGAAGAAAAGTAGGAATCGTTGCTGTGTTCATCGTTTTCCACCTCAGCCTGTTGTCGCCTGCCCTCGCCGCTGAACCTCAGGACCGGGTCAGGGCGACCCTGGATGCCGTCTACGCGGTCCTGACCGATCCGCAGCTCCAGGGGCCGGCCAAAGAGGTCGAACGGAGGCAAAGGGTGCAGCGGATCATTCGCGACACCTTCGATTTCGCGGAGATGGGCCGGGAATCGTTGAGGACCCATTGGGCGGGGCTGACGCCGCAGCAGAGGGAGCAGTTCGTCACGGTTTTTGGCGCCTTCTTCGAGCGGTCGTACGACCGCCTTGTGCTCCGGTTCCTTCGCAACAGGCAGGCCGCCTACGGCGCGGAGTCCGTCGAGAAGGATCGAGCCCGCGTCCAGACAACCCTCGTTGACAACAAGGGAGAAGAACTCCCTGTTGACTATCACCTCAAGTATGACGACCAGAGATGGTCAATTTCCGATGTAGTGGTCGATGGAGCGCGGCTCGCCAGCAGCTTCCGTGCCCAGTTCGATAAGATTATCCGGACCTCTTCGTACGACACGCTGCTGCTGAGGATGAAGATCAAGGCGGAGCAAAACTAGGCCTTGTAGCGGTCAGCTTGTCCAGCCCGGCCCCGGCTTCTTCGACGTCGCAAAGGAGACTGGCATCGAGAAGACCGATGCGGACACCGGGCAGACCTTTGGCGCCTATGGCGCGGGCCCCGGGCCCTCCAGCAAGGCGGGCGAGCCATTCCGAGGAGCAAAGGCGATGGATGTCCTGGTCACCGGCGCTACTGGCTTCGTGGGGGCGAATCTCGTACGGGCCCTTCTCGCTGATGGGTACCGCGTGCGGGTCCTGGTGCGTCCGACGAGCACCCGGAAAGCGTTAACGGGATGTCCTGTGGAGGTGGTCTACGGCGACCTCGTGGAACCGGACTCCCTGGGGCGGCCGGTCGCCGGCTGCCGCCTGGTTTTTCACGTCGCGGCCGACTACCGGCTCTGGGCACCGGATCCAAGCGTGCTCTACCGCACCAACGTCGAAGGCACCCGCAGCGTTCTGGAAGCGTGTGCGCGGGCCGGAGTCGAGCGAGTGGTCTACACCTCGAGCTGTGGCACGCTGGGGATCCCGAAAGATGGCCGGCCCGGCACGGAAGCCACGCCGGTCAGCCTTCAGGACATGATCGGTGATTACAAGCGCTCGAAGTTCCTGGCGGAGCGGGCGGCCGAGGAGTATGCAGCTCGGGGCCTCCCCATCGTGATCGTGAACCCGACAAACCCGATTGGGCCGTGGGACGTGAAACCCACGCCAACGGGCCAGATGGTCTTGGACTTCCTCAAGGGGCGAATGTTCGGAACGCTCGACACCGGCCTCAACCTCGTCCATGCGGCGGACGTCGCTCGAGGACACATCCTGGCCGCCCGGAAGGGACGCGTGGGAGAGAAGTACATTCTCGGCAACCGGAACTACTCGCTGACCGAGATCTTCGAGCTGCTCGCGCAAATCACCGGGCTGCCCGCCCCCCGCTTTCGAGTCCCGTACGCCCTGATCTGGCTCGTGGCGCTCGCCATGGAAGGCATGGCCCGCGTGACCGGGAAGCCGCCGCGCGTTCCGCTCACCGGCGTGCGGATGGCCCGGAAGCACATGTACTTCAGCACCGAAAAGGCGGTAAGAGAGCTCGGTCTCCCCCAGACGCCGGTCGAGCTGGCGCTCAGAGACGCGGTGGCGTGGTTCGTCGAACACGGCTACGTCTCCCCACCTCCGGCGTACAGGAAGAATGTGAACGACCGCGCGGCGGTCGCCCGATGACGGCACGGGCGACCCGCGGCCGGCGCGCACGGCCTCCAGGACGGGCGTGAGGAAGTGATTCTGGGGCTCCGTCCGGTTCGTTTTCACTCCAAAGCCCCGCCCGGGCCACGCGGGTATCCGCTTGTCGGGGTGTTCCCCACGGCCCGGAAGGACCCGCTCCGGTTTTTCCTCGAGAGCGCGCGGCGGTACGGCGACGTCGTCTCGATGCGATTCGGCGTCCGACGCGTGTATCTCCTCAGCCATCCCGACCACGTCAAGCACGTGCTGCAGGATAACCACGGCGCCTATTGCAAGAGTCCGCCAGCCTCACGCGTGAGGCCGCTCTTCGGCGACAGCCTCACCACCGTTGACGGCGACCGCTGGCGCCGCCAGCGCCAGCTGATGCGGCCCGCCTTCCAGCCCAGGCGGCTCACGGCCTCCGTGCCCATCGTCACCGAGGCCACTGCCGCGATGCTGGACCGCTGGCAGCGCATCGCCGAGCGAAACGAGCCGCTCGACCTTCTGAGCGAGATGACGGACTTGACGCGCGCGATCATCCTCCGGGTGCTGTTCGGCGATGTCGCTGCCGCCGAGGCTCGAACCGTCGCCCAAGCGCTGGGCATCGCGTTGGAGTACGCCAACCGACGGTTGTGGAGTCCTCTCGGTTGGCTCGACGTCCTCACGCGAGGCAACCGTCGACTCCGACGTGCGCTGCGGGCGCTCGACGCGTTCCTGTCAGGCACGATCGACCAAGCTCGCCGCGAGGGAGCCTCTCCGGGGACTCTCTTTTCCTGGCTGCTGGAAGTGCGCGACGCGGACAGCGGTGAACGGATGAGCGATGCAGAACTCCACGACGAGCTCAAGGCGCTCCTCGTCGCCGGGCAGACGACCACGGCAAGCGCCCTGGCCTGGGTCTGGTACGTCCTGTCCGAGAACCCGGGGGCGGGACAGGAGCTCCAGCGAGAGCTCCGCGCGGTTCTCGACGGGCGTTCCCCGGGTGCGGAGGATGTCTCCGCCCTGCAGTATACGCGCATGCTGATCGAGGAAGTCCTGAGGCTCTACCCGCCTACCTGGGTGACCGCGCGGATGCCCCTCGACGGCGACGAGATCGGCGGGTATCGCATCGCGGCGAACGCCATCGTCCTACTCAGCCCCTTCGTGACGCACCGCCATCCCGGCTTCTGGGACGATCCGGACAGGTTCGATCCCGAGCGCTTTACCCCCGAGCGATCAGCGGACCGTCCGCGTTTCGCCTACTTTCCGTTCGGTGGCGGACCGCGCAGCTGCATCGGCAGCGGGTTCGCATTAGTCGAAATGCAGCTGGTCGTCGCGATGGTGGCGCAGCGCTACCACTTCACGCTCGTCCCGGGTAGTCGCGTCGACCTCGATCCGGGCCTGACGCTCCGCCCGCGTCCCGGCGTCCCTGCGATTCTCCATCGAAACGCCCCGAGTCACCGGAATGTGGGCGATCGGGTCGGGGGCGGCCGCTGAACGCACCGTGGGGCCGGGGGAGGGTTCGAGGACGGAGGTTGCCCTCAGCGCGGGGTTGGCCTTCGCCGGGCCATGGAGCCCGAGAACGCCTTTGATATTTCCGTCTATGACGGAAAGGAGGAGACCATGACACGCGCGCCCAGCGGGTCACCGGCGCGGATGGTCGCAGTGGTTGTCGCCGCTCTGGTCGCGAGCATAGCCGGGGTGGCCGGTGCAGCCGTGGAGTTAGACGACGGTGTCCTCCGCAAACCCCAGCCCGGTTATGCGGTCGAGGCTTCAGCGGCGGGGCCGGTCACCGCCGACCTCCTCCGGCCCCTGACCGCCGTCTTCGCTGACGAGGAGCGTGGCCCGGCTACCGGGCGGCCGAACCACGCCGAAGCCTTCTTAGACGCGTCCTTCCCAAGCCTCTCCCACGCCTCGATCGCACCCGCCATCGACGTCCGCCTGGAAGGGTTGAGCCTCACCACCCGCGGCCTGTTCGACACCGAGACCGACAGGGTCGCCGACGCGGAGATGCTCCGGCACGCTGTTCGCCTTGCCAGCACGGACCCCGGCTCGGACGCCGCAGGAGTCATGAAGGCCTCACTGGAGCTTCGGCGGGAAGAATTCATCGAGGAATACGACCCGTGGGAGCCCTTCAACGAAGCCATGTTCACTTTTAATCGGAAGCTCGATCAGTTCGTCGTGAAGCCGGTGGCAAAGGCGTGGGACAAGATCCTGCCCGACCGCGTGCAGCGGAGCCTGAAAGATGCGGTCGATAACCTCGGCATGCCGCGCCGCTTCGTGAACAAGCTCTTCCAGCTCCGACTCGAAGCTGCCGGCCTGGAACTGGCACGGTTTCTCGTCAATAGCACGTTCGGGATCGGCGGGCTGTTTGACGTCGCGAAGCCCCTGGGCATCGAAAAGAAGGACGCGGACACCGGGCAGACCTTCGGAGTCTACGGCGTGGGGCCCGGGCCGTACCTGAACCTGCCCTTCTTGCCCCCCCTCACGGTCCGCGACGGAATCGGCCTCGCCATTGATGGGGCGCTCGATCCGTTCAACTACGTCATCTTCCCGACCGCGGCGCTGCTGGCTATCCCGGCAGCGGACCGCATCAACGACCGGGCGTTCAACCTGGAGCTGTTTGAGACCGTCGAAGAGACCGTCCTCGACCTCTATAGCGCCGTGCGGAACGCGTACCTCCAGCGCCGGGACAGAGTCATCAGGGACGCCGTCAAGGAGCAGTTGTTCCGCCAGCCCTGACGGGAGCGGACGGGCTCCCACGCGAGAGATTTCGAAACAATCGCGGAGGAAACGATTCGCCTCCTTTTGGTGCATCCCAGCCCGTTGATGTACTCCGAGCTGTACCTGAGGCTGGAGCCGCTCGGGCTGGAGCGGGTGGCGGCGGCCGCCCGCTCGGCGGGGCACGACGTGCGACTGCTCGATCTCCAGATCTTCCGGCACCATCACTTCCACCGCGAACTCAACGCCTTCAAGCCGGACGCGGTGGGCTTCTCGCTGAACTACCTCGCGAACGTTCCCGAGGTGATCGACCTGGCCGCAGCGACAAAGCGTCTCCTGCGGCGCTGCTTCGTCTTTGTGGGCGGGCACAGCGCCTCGTTCATCACTCCGGAGCTCCTCGAGCATGCCCGCGGGGCCCTCGACTGCGTGGTGCGCGGCGAGGGCGAGGCCATCACCCCGAGGCTCCTGGAAGCGGTTGGTGGGCGAGGCATCGAGAAGCTCCCGGGCGTGGTCGCGCTGAACGGGACCGGGCCGCCGCCCACGCTGCTGGACAGCCTCGACCGACATCTTCCCGCCCGGGACCTGACCCGGCGCCGGCGCAAGTATTTCATCGGAATCCTCGACCCGTGCGCGTCGATCGAGCTCACGCGCGGCTGTCCGTGGGACTGCGCCTTCTGCAGTGCCTGGACCTTTTACGGCCGGAGCTACCGCAAGCTGTCCCCGGAGGCCGCCGCCGAGGATCTGGCGCGGATCCAGGAACCCAACGTCTTCCTCGTGGATGATGTCGCCTTCATCCAGCCCGAGCACGGCTCCGCCATCGGGCGGGAAATCGAGCGCCGGAAGATCCGGAAGCAGTACTACCTCGAGACACGGTGCGATGTCCTGATCCGGAACCGGGAGGTCTTCGCCTACTGGAAACGGCTCGGGCTCCGCTACATGTTCCTGGGGCTCGAGGCCCTCGACGAGGAAGGCCTCAAGCTCCACCGAAAGCGCGTCACGCCGGGCGAGAACTTCAAGGCCCTGGAGGTGGCGCGCGCCCTCGGCCTCACGGTGGCTGTCAACATCATCGCGGACCCGGATTGGGACGAGCGCCGCTTCGCGGCGATCCGGGAGTGGGCCCTGAGCGTCCCCGAGATCGTCCACCTCACGGTGAACACCCCCTATCCGGGAACCGAGACCTGGCGCACCGAGGCGCGGAAGCTCACCACGCTCGATTACCGGCTCTTCGACGTCCAGCACGCTGTCCTGCCCACCCGGCTGCCGCTCCGGCGCTTCTACGAGGAGCTGGTCAAGACGCAGGCGGTGCTGAACCGCAAGCACCTCGGCGTTGCCGCGCTTCGGCGCACAGCGACATCCGCCCTCCGGCTTCTCCTCCACGGCCAGACGAACTTCGTCCGGATGCTCTGGAAGTTCGGCACCGTCTATAACCCGGAGCGGCAATACGCGGATCACTTCAGGGAAATCAAGTACCCGATGCGGCCGCCTCCGCTCGCCACGCCCAGGCCGCAGCCTGCCGAGCTTTACGTCCACGTCCCCCTCGGGGCCCAACGGGCTGGCGCCCACACCTAGAAGCGTGTCGGAGTAATGCCCTTCGAGCGCGCACCTACGCCTTCGGCGCGGGTACCCGGCCCGCGCGGCCGATTCCTGGGGGAGGCCTCGGAGGGGGCCGTCGAGGCCCCCTCCGATTGTCCTAGGCTCGGGCGGCTTGGGGCGCCTGGCGCGGAACGAAGGTCAGGCTGCTGACGCGGCGATGGCGCGGGCCTCATGGATGGCCGCCCGGTCGAGGAGGCGGATCAGCGCCGGCAGCACGATGAGGGAGGAGACCAGACTCGTGGTCGCTCCGAGGGTGAGCAGGAGCCCGAGGCTCCAGATCCCCTGGTGCTGGGCTACCATGAGGCTCCCGAACCCGCCGATGGTCGTCAGGCCGTTGAGGGTGACCGCCATCACCGTGCTCCGAGCCAGCAGCGGGCCATCCTGGGCCCGCCCCTCCATGTAGCGGACGACCACGTTCAGCCCGTACTCGGCCGCCGTCCCGATGATGAGCGGGAGCGCCCAGACGTTGGCCAGGTTGAACTCCAGGCCGAAGACCTGCATCAATCCCACCGCCCAGAGGGTGCCCAGCAGGAGTGGCGTGAGCGCCAGGGCGGTCTCCCGGAGGCGCCGGAGCATCAACGCCGCCAAGGCCGAGACCAGGATGAAGGCGTAGATGGCGCCCTGGAAGTAGGCCTTCTCCATGAACCGGATCGCCTCGTACGTGATCACGGGAGATCCGGTCACGTCGCGATCCACCGACCGGACTTCCGTTACGAATCGCTCAGCGCCATCGCGCTCCCAGATATCCACATTGGGGTGGATCCGAAGCAGGAAGCGCCCACTCTTGCCGATGAACTTCCGCCTCAGCTCCTCGGGCACGTTCCCGATCGTGACCGGCCGCGGCTGCAGGTTCCGCTGGAAGTCGTGGACCTTCTTGGCGAAGTCCTTGTAGAGCTGAGCCTGGAACTGGTTCAGCGACGAGCGGATGATCTCGGGATCCTCGCCGTCGAGCTTCTCAAGGATAGTGCCGACCCGGGATCGCAGTGACCCGATCTGTTTCCCGGGGCCTTCAGGTCCCGCCTCGGCGACCGCCAGGTCGAAGCGCCGTTTGAGGGTCTTGAGTGTCTCGCGGACCTGGTTCAGGTCCAGCGTCGTGGCGATCCCGAGCCGCACCGGAGCCACGAGCGGGGCGAAGTCCCGGATGATCCGGATCTTCTCAACCGGGCGCTCGGGGATCAGCCTCAGCACGCTGTCCACCTCGGAGACCGAAGCAAGCCGGTCGAACGCCTCGTGCTTCCGGCGAAGCTCATCGAGAGTCTCCGCGGTGGCCAGGGCGGTGAATCCGGATCGGCCCGCATCGGCCAGAATTTTCTTCTCCCAGCGTACGGACTCGGTGCCTTTGGCCTGGAGGTTCAAGAGGTTATAGTCAAAGCCCACGGTGCGGGCTCCCCAGAGCGCGAAGGTGGTCAGCAGCCCTGCTGCCAGCAGGATCGTCTTGGGGTAGCGCGTGAGCCATTCGAGCGCCGGCACGCGGACCCTTTCCAGCTCGTGGGGGCGGGGCACGCTCCCCCGCGGTCGGCTGGCGTGGCGTCGATCCACCAGCACCAGGAGAGCGGGGAAGAAAGTCAGCATGCTCACGAACGCCATCACGATGGCCGTGCCGGAGACGAAGCCGAACTCCTGGATCCCCCGGAACTCGGTGAACATCAGCACGGCGAATGTTCCGGCGGCGGTGAGCGCGCCCAGGAGGATCCCCGGCCCGCTGCGCGCGGCAGTCAGCTCGAGCGCCTCCCGGAGGTTCCGCCCCAGCAGGATTTCCTCCTCGTAGCGAAACAGGAAGTAGATGCCGTAGTCGATCCCGATCCCCACCATCAGGGAGATGAACATCACCGAGAAGATGGTCAGGTGGCCAACCGTCAGCGTGATGATCCCGAGCGACCAGGCCAGGCTCACGGCCAGGGCGGCCAGCATCAGCAACGGCTTGCCTACCCGCCAGAACATGAGGAGCACCAGGCCGAGAGTGAGGGCGAAGGCCAGGAGCGTGGCGACTCTGCTGTCGCGGAAGGCGGTAATCATCTCGTCGTTCGAGAGGGCCGGCGACCCCGTGACGCCGGCCTGGACGCGTGGAAACTCGTCGCGAAGGCGGGCGATCGCGGCTCGGATGACCTCGATCCTCTCCCCGTTGTCCGTAAAGTTCCCCTCCTCCCTCGTCTGCTCCACGAGCATGAACAGAAGGCGCTTGTCGTCGGAGAGGAAATAGCCCGAGTCGGCTTCCTCGGCCGCGCCAAAGGAGAAGATCGTGCCCCAGGGGGAATGGTAAGGGGCGGGGCCGTCTATGCGGCTCCCGAGCTGGACGAGCAGCTCGTCGAGGAAGCGGAGGTCCCCCGGCCCGCTATCTTGGAGCCCCAGGTCGAAGAAGTGCGACAGGAAGCTCGCCGCGAGCTGCCGGTTGATCCCCTCGAGGAGCTCGTCCAGCGTGGGGTGGGCGGCGTAGGCCTCAATGAACTGCTGGTGGTCGAAGATCCTGTCGCGAATCTCAGCCAGCTCGGGTACGGACAGGTAGAGGAGGGCTTGCCCCTCGAAGTGCTTGGGATCGATGCGGTACGTCACCCGCTTGAACTTCAGGGGGCTTTTCTTCAGCTCGCGCACCAGGCGGGCGGCGTAGGCCTTGGCTTCTTCGGGGCTCTGCGCCTCGACCGCGATGACGATGTCGTTCAGCTCGCCAAAATCCTGGACGTACTCGGCGAACAGCGTGGCGTAGCGCTGCCCCGGAGGGAGGAGGCGGAGGTTCGACGTTTGGAATGTGAGCGCGTGGACGGTGTACAGGAGCGCGACGGCGGCCAGCGTCAGCGAGAAGACAACTGTCAGGATCGGGCGCCTCGCGGACACGCAAACCAGGTGATGGAGGAGCCGACCGGTCCGGGAGAACGGGCTCATCGGGGGCTCAGAGCGGCCGGAACGGTCCGGGCGAAAAGCCTAAGCGGGCGATTCACCACGCCCTTGGTAGCCCGCGGTGTCGGCGTGAAGCGCGGACCGGGAGGCGTCAGAATCGGCAGGCTACTGGGCAGTACGCCAAGCTCCTCGGCCCGATGGCCGCGCACTGTCAGCGAGACCCGCTTCCCGCGTCGATAGGACACCCGTTGCCATCGACCCGGGAGCCGAAACAGGAACGCGAGGAGGAGCGAGACCAACGCTCGCTTTGTCATCGGGGGTACCACGAAGGCATCAAGGAGGCCGTCAAAGGGCGTCGTCGTGGGAGTAAACGTGAGAAAACCCCGGTACGTGGGGACGTTAGCTACGATCGCCATCACCGCCTCCTCCGCGATCGGCGCTCCGTCCACTTCGACCCGGATGGAAGGCAGCGGCGCGGAGTTGATCATCTCCAGAGCGGTCCGGACATAGGCGAGGTAGCGGAGGAGACCCGAGTGCGGAAGCGCCGCCCGGGTCTCCACTGCCTGCTTCACCTCTTCGAGGAAACCGACGCCCCGGTTGGAAAGGAAGAAACCGTCCCGCTCGACGCCGACATCGACCCAGCGGACTTCCCCGCGGTCCAGGAGGTCGAGGACAGACGGGATCCGAGCCCGATGCCCGAAGGTTCGAGCGAAAATGTTGCCGAAGCCTACGGGGACAGGAACGAGGGGGACCTGATGCCGGAGGGCGAGGGGGGCGATCTCGCTGAGCGTGCTGTCTCCGCCCACGCAGAGCAGGTAGCCGAAGTCACCCCGGCACCCTTTGACCCACGCGCGAGCCTCGAGGGAGTCGCGGACCACGAGTGTCCGCGCTTCACGGCCGCTCGCTCGAAGGCTCGCCTGCAACCGCTCCGCGAGCGCAAGCCCTTTCCCGTTCCCCGCCCGAGGGTTGGCAACGAGCTGAACCGCCGATCGCGTCCTCACGGATGGTTCTCCTGGTGGATGAACGGGCGGACCAGGGCTAAAATTCCCACCATGAAACGGCTCTACTTTCAACGCCCACCGCGCCTTGAACCGACATGCCTCCCGCATCGCTTTGGCGGCTCCCCGGAGGAAGTCGCCTCCGCCCTGGATCGTCTGGCGGTCGCCAACCGGTACTTTGGAGGCGCCCGAAGCCTCGTGGGCCCGCTGCGGCAACTACTCGCGCGCCACCGGGGTGAGCGTCTCCGCCTTTTGGACGTGGGCTGCGGGAGAGCGGACATCCCCCGCGCCCTGGTGACGTGGGCCCGGCGAACCGGCATCGACCTCTACGTCGTCGGCGTGGACCAGGATTCTGAGGTGATCCACCATGCGGCTGCCGCGAGCCGTGGCTTTCCCGAGATCCACATTGTCCAGGCCGACGCGGTGCGGCTCCCATTCCGTCCGGGCAGCTTCGATTATGTCTTTTCGTCCATGCTCCTCCACTACTTCGCGTTGGACGAGGCCGTGGCCCTCCTCCGCGCGTGGGGAGCGCTGGCGTCCCGCGCCGTCCTCGTGAGCGATGTCGAACGCCACTGGTTCCCCTGCCTGGCCATCCCGATCCTCGCCAAGATCTTGAAGAGCGACCTGTTCCGGGAGGGATCGCGGCGGACAGTCCTGCGCGGGTTCACGCCTGAGGAGATGGCCTGGCTGGCGGATCAAGCTGGGTTGGCCCGTCCGCGCGTACGGCGGTACTTCCCGTTTCGCCTGGCCTTGGTTGGGTGGCGCGATGATCTCAGTCCAGGCGGGCTTCCTCCTCACCAGTCCTGAGACCTCCGGGCTGCCGGCCAGAGGCGGGGTTACCTGATCCAGTAGCCGGGCACCCAGACCCACCCAAAGCCGTTCCAGTGCCAGAAACCCGGGACCCACAGCGGCTCGGGAACCGGGTGCACCGGCACGGAGTGGTGCGTGAACCCGTGGTGAGTGAAGTGAGGACGGTGATGGATTCCGAAGTTGTGGTGGATGAAAGGATGCCCATGCCCTATGAAGGCACCCCCATGGCCGTGGTGAACGCTCGCGTGAGGACCGCCATGAAAGGCATGGCCGCCCCATGCCCAGGCCGCTCCTGGCAGGGCCAAGGAGCCGAGTGCGACCGCAAGGATGAGCGCGAGACCGATGCTGGCTCGTTTCATCAGGATCCTCCTTCCGTCGTCTATCGCTCCGGATGCTCTCCGACGCACCCATACGACGTCGGAGGCGCCCGGGAAGATTCGAGAACATCACCCTCCTATCGGTCCTCGCCTCGTGGCTCATCTACTCGGGCCTCGCCTCGGCGCTGGCGCAGGCGATGAGGCTGCCTCTGCCGAAGCGCCTCGGCTCGAACTGCCACGCCTGCGGCTCGTCCGAAGCCCCTCGGCTCGAACGACCACCCGTCCCCTGAAGGTCGGGGTCTTCTACTGGCCTCAGCGATCTCTACTCAACCTCCAAATTATCGATGAGCCGACTGCGACCCAATCGAACGGCGCCGGCGAGCAGGACTCGTCCCTCGATGTTCTCAACCGGTTGGAGGGTCTGAGGGTCCACTACGGACAAGTAATCGACCCGCACCCCTTCGGTCCTCCCTACTGTCTGCATCATCACCTCGGAGATCCGCGCCGCCTTCGTCTCCCCATTCCGGACAGAGTCTCGGCCGGCCACGAGCGCGTGATAGAGGCAAAGCGCTTTCTTCCGCTCTTCAGCTGAAAGGTACCGGTTCCGTGAACTCATTGCCAAATCGTCCGGTTCGCGCACGGTGGGCATGCCGATCACGTCCACGGGCAGACTGAGATCGGACGCCATCCGCTCGATCATGCGCCACTGCTGATAATCCTTCTTTCCAAAATACGCGTGATCCGGTTGAACGATCTCGAACAGCTTGAGCACCACCGTTAGGACCCCCCGGAAGTGACCGGGACGAAACGGGCCGCACAAATGATCGCCAAGCTCTGCCTGAACCACGAAGGTGAGCGGTTTTGGCGGGTACATCTCCGTCCCCGACGGCGCAAAGATAAGGACCGGACGGTGCTCCATATCTCGCAAAAGCCGCACGTCCGCATGGAGATCGCGAGGATAGGCCGCGAAATCTTCGTTGGGCCCGAACTGGAGGGGATTGACAAAGATGCTCACGACGGTGAGGTCACAGTCGACCTGCGATTGCCGAACGAGGCTGAGATGCCCTTCGTGAAGGGCGCCCATGGTGGGCACCAAACCCGCGGTCAGACCTCGGGAGCGAACCTTCCTGATCTCAGCGCGGCACTCGGGAATGGTCGACAGAACTTCGGCCATCCGGGTTCCTCCGCCAACTATTCCTCGATCGCCTTTTGGCGCCGTTGGAGATACGCGTTCCGCGCCGCGCTGTAGAGGTCGAGGCTGGTCTCCTCGACGGTCTCGAAGAGCTCCAGGTTCAGCGCCCGGTCATTGACGCGCTTCCCAACCCCTATGCTCGTCAGCGCGGCACCGGGAAAGACGACGTAGTTGAACGGATCGAGCGCGGCATCAGCCGCGAACCCGATCCCGTCGCGGACCGTGAGAGGGGGCAACAAGGGCAGGACCAGGTAGGGCCCCGGGCCCACCCCGTAGACGCCCAGGGTCTGGCCGGTGTCTTCATCGCTCTCTTCGATACCAAGCCCCTTGGCCACGTCGAAGAGACCGGCAATGCCAATGGTGCTGTTCAGCACAAAGCGGGCGAGCTCCCGGCCCGCCCCGGTGATCTTGACCTGGAAAAGGTTATTCACCAGACGGCGGGGCATGCCCAGGTTGTCGAAGGCCCTGCCGAGGCTCAGCTGGAGGGGGTCGGGGAGGACTTTGTCCCACCCCTTTGCCACCGGCTTCAGGACGACCCGGTCGAGCTCCCGGTTGAAGGAAAACATGGTCTCGTTAAAGGGCTCCCACGGGTCGTACTCCTCGATAAATCCGTCCTCCACAATCTCGGCGGAGACCGGCGCGCGCGCTCTGGCGCCCGAGCGGGACTCCAAGCCCGCCAGCTGAGCAGCCTCCAGAGCCGTCACCCCGTCCGTGTCTCCGACGGTCGTCTCCCCGCTTGAACCCGACACCGAGACAAAATTGGCGATTACCACCGCGACGCCTACGGTCACCATGCGTCGTAGCCATCGGCTGACTTGGTACGGCACCGTCTCCTCCCGTGACCCGGAGTTGCCCTCTAGCCGGGGGGGCGCTAAAGCAGCACAGCCGCTCCGCTTCGGCAACCGCACCCCGACGGTAATTAGAGGGCGCCTCCCGGCGTGGAGATTCAGCACCGCATCGCGAATCCTGCCCGCTCCCGCCTCCGTCGTATGGGTGCATGGATGAGCCGGCAGCCCGTTTCACGCGCATGTGGAGGGAACCACAAATCGGGAGAGTGCGATGAGGCAGGGTTTAGTTACCTTGGCGGAGGATTCGATGATCCGCCACCGACATTGGGGCGACATCTTCGCGTCTTTGGCGAAGCTCGAAACCGGACTCCACAAGGTGGAAGCTGACCTGGGCCAGATGCGCGCGGACCTCGAGACCTTCAGGAAATCGCTCGACGCGCCGCGCGAGGAGGGATGAGCTTCTCCCATGAAACCGGATGCCCTGGAGCGGGTCCATCAGGCGATCGACGAGGTCGAAAAGGTCGTCGTCGGCCAGCGGGGCCTGATCCGACAGGTGTTCGTCGCGCTGCTCTCGGACGGACACGTGCTGCTCGAAGGCGCCCCTGGCTTGGCCAAGACGCTTCTCGCGTCCGCCGTAGGGCAAGCCATCGGAGGGACATTCCGGAGGATCCAGATGGTCCCAGACATGATGCCGAGCGACATTGTCGGGACCTACCTCTACGTCAACGGCCGGTTTGAAGTCGAGAAAGGACCGATCATCGGCCCAACCCTGGTCCTCGTGGACGAAATCAATCGTGCGCCTGCCAAGACCCAGGCCGCGCTGCTCCAGGCGATGCAGGAGCGGCAGGTGACGATCATGGGAAAGGAAACCTTCGGGCTGGGAGACCCGTTCATCGTCCTGGCGACCCAGAACCCCGTCGAACAGGAAGGGACGTATCCGCTTCCCGAGGCCCAGCTCGATCGCTTTCTCTTCAAGCTCCTGGTCTCATACCCCACCCGGGAGGCGGAGCTGCGAATCCTCGAGAACGCCTATCTCGATCAACGGGACCGCCTCGAGGGGATCCGCGCCGTTCTCAAGCCAGGAGATCTTGTCGACCTCAGGGAAGAGATCAAGAAATCGGTGAAGGTCGAGAGGCCGGCCCAGTTCTACATCACGGACCTCTGCCGGGCCACCCGAGACCCCCGCGGGTACCGGCTCAAGGAGCTGGAGGGGAAGATCAAGATGGGGGCATCACCCCGGGCCATGCTGGCCTTGCGGGACGCCGCCAGGGTCCAGGCCTTCTTCAACGGCCGCTACTCGGTCCACCCGGAGGACATCCAGGAGATCGCCATGGAAGTGCTCCGGCACCGGATCATCCTGGAGTACGGGGCGGAGGCAGAGAGGTTCACCGCCGAGGAGGCGATCCGGCAGATCCTCGCCCACGTCCGAGTGCCATGAACGACCTTCTGAGAAAGCTCGCCCGTGTGGATTTCTATATCCGCTGGTACGTGTCCCAGGTCGGCGCGGGGAGACGGCCGAGCCGCTTTCGAGGCGCCGGCCTCGAGTTTGAGAAGATCACCCGCTATGACCTGGGGGAAGATCCGCGCTGGATCAACTGGAAGGCCACCGCCCGGACCGGCGCGATGCGAGTCCTCAAGAACACCCTGATCGAAGAGCGGCAGCTCCAGGTTTTCCTTGTTGTCGACCTCAGCGGCTCCATGGACTTCGGGACGGAGCGAGCTCCGAAGCGGAGGGTGGCGGCCGAAATTGCGGCAGCGCTGGCTCACGTCGCCTGGCGCATGGGCGATTCGGTTGGCTACCTCGGCCATGCCTCGAAGGTGGAGGATTACTGGCCGCCTCGGCACTCGCCGGAGTACCGACTCCTGATCCCGGCCGCCATTTTAGGAAGTGCGGCCGGCTCCAGTGGAAGCGCCAGTTTTTCCACGGTGCTCGAGCGGTTGCCCAGAAAGCGGTCACTTCTCTTCGCGCTCTCCGATTTCCAGGAGGATCTCGCCGTGCTTGAGCCTGCGGTGAGGACGGCGGCCCGCTACCATGATCTCGTTCCGGTCATCATCGACGACCCGCGAGAGCGATCGCTCCCTGAGGGAACCGGGTTCATTCAGATGCGGGACCTCGAGACAGGAGCCCATCGGAGCATCTGGCTGAATCGAAAGAGCCGCGAGGCCTGGATGGAGCGGCTGAGCAGACGCGATGAGGAGCTGACCGCCGTCTTCCGGCGGGCGGGAGTCGATGCCATGCGAGTGAACCCCACCATCGATCCGCTGAACGAGATCGCCAGGCTCTTCCTCCGTCGGCGGAGGATGGCTCCATGCGGAAGTGGCTGATCTCAGCCTGCACGTTAGCCCTCCTTGCCTGGCCATTGACACCCCTGGCCCAGGCCGCGCTGGAGAAGCCTTCAATCTCCGCCCGCTTCGAGACCCCGCGGGACTTCGGCTACCACATCGGCGATCTGATCTCGCTTACCCTGCTGATCGAGGCGGAGACCAGCGTGGTAATCGATCTGGAGAACCTGCCCCATGGGGGAGACACGGTCGGGGCGTTTGAAGTCCGGGACGTTCGGATCGGCCATTCCAGGACCGCCTCGGGCTCGGCCTATCGCATCGAGTTCACCCTCCAGACCTTTGTCCCGGCCATGTCAGCCGTGGGCGTGGTCTTTCCCCCGATCGAGCTTCGCTTCGCGCTGCCGGGGGACCGATCGGCGGACGGCGGGTACGTTTACCGCACTGTCACCCTTCCCCCTCACGTCTTCTTCCTCTCTCCCACCGCGGTCGGCCGGCGAGTCCTGAGAGCCAATAAAGGATCAGTGCTTCCGCCCACGGCGTGGTTCTTCTGGGGCGCTGTGAGCCTGGGCGGCGTACTCCTGACGCCCGCGCTGCTGATGCTGGCGTGGAATGCCGCTCGGTGGTGGAAGCGCCGCTCCAGGGAGGAACTCTCGCCGGCCGGCAGGCGCGCCCTCGGCAGGCTCAGAGTGCTTCGGGGGCGGTACCTGGCCTGTGAGGAGAAGACGCCCGACATGTTCCTCAAGGTCGGCGCCGTGCTGCGTCGTTTCCTGAGAGAGGAGTGTGGAATCCCCGCGCGTGCGCAAACGATCCATCAGATCAGGGAGCGCTTCAGGGGACATCCGCTGGAGAAGGAGCTCACCGCGATTTTAGAGCGGTACAGCGAAGTTATCTACGACGGACATCATCCGGCCCCAGCGGAAAAAGAGAACATCATCCGAGAGGTGGCGGCTCTGATCGATCGTCTTGAACGGGTCGGCTGCCCGACTCATGGGGGCAACGGTGCGTCTCGCTGACCCGTTCCTCCTTCTTCTGGGGCTTCTCTTCCTCCCAGTCCTCCTGGCGAGAGCGAGACCACACCTGGGGTACTCAACCCTCGGTCTCTTCGGCGACGTCCCTCGTGCCCCCTTGTGGGTGCGGGTACCGCATTGGACCATGGGACTTGGGATCTGCCTCCTGCTGGTGGCCCTCGCGCGCCCCCAGTGGGGCCAAGCCGTCGAGAAGGAACGATTCCAGGCGCGGGACATCATCCTGGCCATCGACCTCTCCGGCAGCATGGCGGACGACCTCCGGGCCGGAGGCGGCAGGAAGATCGACCTCGCTAAAGAGGCCGCGCTAGCGTTTGTCGAACGGCGGCGGGGAGATCGGATTGGCCTGTTGGTCTTTGGTAACGAGACGTACGGAAGCTGGCCCCTGAGCAGCGACCTCGAGATCATTCGGGAGAAGATCCGCGAGCTGCGCCCAGACCTGGGTGGGACCGATCTGGCCAAACCGTTAGAGCACGCGTTGACACATTTCCAGCAACTCGGCCAGTCCAACGCCAAGGCGATCATCCTCGTGACGGATGGCGAAGCTCCCGTTCCCACCCCCCTCCGGCAGGAGATCCAGGCGAAGTTGACCGCCATAGGAATCCATCTCTATCTCCTGGGGATTGATCTCGGAGAGTCCGCTGACATCCTCGATCTCGTGAGCCGTAGCGGCGGGCGCGTCTGGAATGTCAACAGGGCTGCAGAGTTTTGGAGCCGGTTCCAGGAGATTGACCGGCTCGAGCCATCCCTCGTGGTGGTCGAGAAGCGGCTCATCCATCGGGACCTCTACGCCGGGTTCACGCTCGGAGGGCTGGCGTGCCTGACATTGGCCATCGTTGGAGCAACACTGGCTCCACGAATTCCCTGAGCCATTGGAGGGAAGACGCATGAACTGGCTTCGGCTTCGGACCGCCATCGCGGTGGGCCTGCTCGCGGCCGGAACAACCTCGGTCTTTCTCGGTTGGTATCAGAAACGCGGATATGTCGATCTGGTGGCCGCTGGCGCGAGGGCGACCGAGGAAGCGAAATTCGACAACCGCGACTTCGAGCGTGCGGGGGGAAACCTCCTCGCCTCCAGGGACCTCATCGCCTATAACCGAGGGGTGAGAGCCTCCGCGGCCGGGCAGTTTGCAGTGGCAGCGCGTTATTTCCAGGAAGCTATTTCCCGGAGCCGATCCCCGGCTCTCCGGGCAAAAGCTCACTACAACCTGGGCAATGTGTTTGCCGTGCAAGGGAAAGTCCGAGAGGCAGCGGAGATGTTCCGGGAGGCGCTCCGCCTTGACCCGTCGGACTGGGACGCCAAATCGAACCTCGAGACGCTTTACACCCGAGTCCAGATCTCGGAGGAAGAGGGAACCAATGCCTCTCTGAAACAGGCTCAAGACCTGGGGAGAGCCGGAGACGAGATGGGTCAGGGCAGCTCTGTGTCCGGAAAGGCCGGCATCTAGGATGATCAAGGATCTCAGCTTCTCTAATCCATCGGCGATGTGGTTGATTCCGCTGCTCCTCCTCCTCTTGGGACTGGCGCTCGTAGAGATGCGGAGACGGCAGGCCTTTTTGAAGGCCTTCGGCGAACTGCCTCTGGTGAGCCAGTTTTCCGGTCTCGGGCCCGAGTGGCCCCGACGGCTCCGGCCTCTCTTCCTTTCCCTAGCACTCATCGGGGTTGCCGCAGCTCTCGCCAGGCCGGTATCGGCGACCAAATCGGGGGAAAACGACCGAAGGCTCCCGGACATCGTGCTGCTCCTCGATGTGTCGCGGAGCATGGGCGCAGAGGACTACGCACCGAAGATCTCCCGTCTCGGCAAGGCGAAGGCGATGATCTTCGAGGCGCTCCCCGGTCTGGCTGGAACGAGGGTGGGCATCGTCACCTTCGCGGGGGCGGCGTTCCAGCAGGCTCCCCTGACGGCGGACCATACGGCCTTGAAATTCATCCTGACCAACTGGGTCTTCCTCGAATCGGCTCCGCCGGGAGGGTCGGACATTGCTCAAGGGATCAGGAGCGCCGTCCGATTCTTCGAGAGTCGGCAGGGAGAACGGGTTGTCCTCCTGTTCTCCGACGGAGGACACGACCATCCGGAGGATCTTCGCTTGGCTGTGGGGGAGGCCCGCTCGAAGGGGATCAGGATCTTCGCCTTCGGCTTGGGAGGTCCTGTGGCATCGAAGATACCGCAATACGACAGCAACGCCGGGTTTTCGGGGTGGCTGACGTTGAACGGCGAGGTCGTCACGACGAGGCTCGATGAGGGCATGATGAAAGAGATCGCGGCCGGGACCAAGGGAGCCTATTCCAGAGTCATCTCCGGCCGAGAGCTGCAAGAGACGCTCACACGGCTGAAGATCCGCGCGCACTCCCCAGCCGAGGCCAGGAACCTCTTCCAGTGGCCACTCGGCGCCGCCCTTGTTCTCCTCTTCGTGGAGCGGGTCAGCGCGGGGCTGACAGGTTGGAGGTTCTCCAGCGCGTTCAGAAGGAAGACGGCTGTTGCGGCCTCACACTGAGCGGGAGATTTATAAACCCATAGTCTACCCCGAGTTCCCACACGAACTCGGGGAACAAACCCGATAGGCAAACACACCCTGCCCGGGCAAAAGGAGAAAGGCACATGCCAGGATCGTTGCTTTCGGCTGCACAGCAAAGACTCGAAGCCGCATTGCCCTACGTCGTCCTATCGACCGACGCCGTTGAACGCCTGAAGCGTCCGAAGCTGAGCGTGACGGTGGCCATCCCGGTCCGCATGGACAACGGCGACCTCAAGGTGTTCCCTGGCTATCGGGTTCACTACGACGATACTCGAGGACCCACAAAGGGAGGGATCCGATACCACGCGGCCGTCACGCTCGACGAAGTCGAAACGCTGGCGTTCTGGATGACCTTCAAATGCGCCGCCCTGGACCTCCCGTTCGGCGGAGCCAAGGGCGGAATCACGGTTGATCCGAAGGCCCTATCCAGGTTTGAACTCGAGCGGCTGAGCCGGGGATACATTGACGCGGTCGCGGATTTTATCGGTCCCGACAGCGACATTCCTGCCCCCGACGTCTACACGAACCAGATGATCATGGGGTGGATGATGGATCAGTACAGCATTATCCGCCGGCACATCACCCCTGCGGTGATCACGGGAAAACCACTGACGATGGGAGGCAGTCTCGGCCGTGAGACAGCGACGGCGATGGGGACCTTTTTTCTCATGGAAGCCGTGCGGCCCGAGTTTTCCCATCTGCCGAACGAGCCCGCCGTCGCCATTCAGGGGTTCGGGAACGCCGGCTCCATCTTGGCGGAGATTCTGTTTAAGGCCGGTTACAAGGTTGTCGCCGTCAGCGATTCCAGCGGAGCGATCTATTCCAAAGACGGGTTAGACATCCCCAGCGTGAAGCAATTCAAGGAATCGACTCGTGAACTCAAAGCGGTTTACTGCAAAGGTTCCGTCTGTCACAGCGTCGACCACGACAGGCTTACCAATGCAGAGCTCTTGATGCTGGACGTCGATATCCTCATCCCGGCCGCCCTCGAAAATCAGATCACGGAAGCCAACGCCGACGACATAAAAGCCACTCTCATCTTTGAGGTGGCTAATGGGCCGATCACCCCTGCCGCAGATGACACCCTCGAGCGGAATGGAATTCGTGTGTTCCCCGATATTCTGACCAACGCGGGCGGGGTCACGGTGAGTTATTTCGAGTGGGTGCAGAATCGGACGGGGCTCTACTGGACGTTAGACGAAGTGAACGCCAGGCTGAAGCGCAAGATGGTTGAGGCGGGCGAGAAAATCTGGGCTTTAGCCAAACAGCACTCGATGTCCCTGCGAACTGCAGCGTACGTTCACGCCCTCACCAGGATTGGGGACGCGATGAACGCGAAGGGTACGAAACATTACTACGTTGGCGCGCTGACGCCCCACGAGGGTGACCCTTCCGTTACGGAATCGGCCAATGGATCAACCGCGGCTTCGGGGAAATGACGGCGACGCCACATGATCGCGCAATGCAAGATCTGCTGACTGGCGCGCCATCGGTCGCCCGTGCAGCCAGTGTTGTTCACCGGCTGCTGGGCGGGTTCCGGCCGGCCTATCTCCCGGCGCTCCTCACGTACTTCTGCTATGGCGCCGGCAGCATCACCGGTGTCGCCCTCGTCTTCTTCGAGAAGGATACGCTCCGGCTGACACCGGCCGAGGTCGCGAGCATTACCTTCTGGCTTGGACTGCCGTGGGCCATGAAGATGGTTGTCGGCGTCGCGTCCGACGTGTACCCGATCTTCGGAAGCCGCCGCGCGGCCTACCTCCTGCTGGGCGCGGTCTGCTCGCTGGGCGGTTACGGAGCGCTCGCCACCGTAATTGAGACGAAGGGCGCCTTCCTGCTCGTCATGCTGCTGGTGACGATCGGGTTCATGATTCAGGACGTCGTCGCCGATGCGCTGACCGTCGAGCTGGCGCGGACCGACGAGGAGCTGGGCCAGATCCAGGCGCTGGGCCGCATGGCGCTGCTCCTGGGCGGCATCAGCGTGGGGTATCTCGGCGGCTGGCTCGCTGGCAGGATCGGGGCGCAGGGCGTGTTCGCGGTCGCGATGGTCTTGCCGCTGATCGTCGGCGCGAGCGCGGGATTCGTTCGGACGGGCGCGCGAGGGCGCCCGGCCGCGACGGACAACGGCCCGCTCGGAGGCGGCAAGGCACGCCTCGTGATGGCGGTGGGTGCCAGCTACGCAGCGCTCGGCGTCCTCCTGGAGACTTTGCAGGTGCCCTTCGCGCAGGAGATCGTGCTGCTGGTCTCGGGCGGGCTTATCGGGTTGCTGCTGGCCCGGGTGGGCGTCTCGCGAGCGGTGGCTGTAGCCGCCTTTGTGGTCTTTCTCTTTCGCGCGGTCCCTGGCGTGGGCCAGGGGTACAGCTACTGGGCCATCGACCGGCTCGGCTTTGACCAGCGGTTCCTCGGAGCCCTCGCGCAGGTGAGTTCGGTGCTGAGCCTGGTCGGTCTGCTCCTGTTCCGCCGGACGATCATCGCGCGGCCGGTAAGCTTCACGCTCCTGTGGGTGACCGTGGCCGCCAGCGTGCTGTACCTGCCCAATATCGGGCTCTTCTATGGCGCCAACGAGTGGTTCGGCCTCGGCGCGCGGACGTTCGCCTTCATCGACACCACGATCTCGGCGCCGCTCGGCCAGCTCACGATGGTGCCGATCCTGGTCCTCATTGCGAAAACTGCGCCGCGAGGCGCCGAGGCGACAATGTTCGCAACCATGGCATCGCTCATGAACCTAGCCCTCTCCGCCAGCGAACTTTTTACTCGCTACCTGAACACGGCCTTCGACGTCAGCCAGCAGGACTATTCGAACCTTGGCATGCTGATGATCACGGTCGGTGGAGTCGGCCTCTTGCCGCTTCTGGCACTCCCGCTACTGCGGCGTGAGGAGAGGGGGTCACTAGGCGGGAGGAGGGAGCACCCGGCCACCGCGCGGGGAAAGTCCCAAAGGCCTGAACCAGCACAAGCGGTGAGTCCTTGGTAGGCTTCCAGCCTCTCCCGGACCTCTTCGTCTAGGACCGGTATTGGACCTCTTTGCCGGCGTCATCCTCAACACAGGGGTCAGAAGGTAACCCGACGGTAGAATTCCTCCTCCTCGGTCCGGCGGGCTGGGCCCGACTTTCCCGTTGCCTGCCCGGCCGTTCGGGGCTGGCGGAACCGGCCCCTTCTCCATAAGAGGGGCCTGTTCTGTCGGGAGATTCACGCGACCGGCTGCGAATCTTCTCCGGCGCTCGTTCTATCTTACCGGGTGTCGGGGTAAGCGGGAGCAGGTGTAACAGGTAGAACAAGAGCAAAGTTTCCCGCAGAAAGGAAGACGCGCCATGTCACAGACGAGAGCGCTCGCCCGCCGGAAGCTCTTCAAGTTGGACCGTCCCCGTGCGATCGACTCGTACATCGACTACTTCGGTGGACGACCGGCGGCTGACATACCTCGCGCGAATGATCCGTGCGGTGAAGGCCTCCTCAACGCCCTTGCCGGCCGAAGAGAATCCGCCCGCCAACGCCCGGCAAGTGACGAACCACGGCGGTCGTCCGAACCCAGCCAACCGGTGCGCGAGGAGGCCGACGATTCAGGCGGTCGACCCATGCGGCACCGAACCAAGGGCCACGAATCCGGGCGGATTGGTCGCCCAACAGCCCGGCCGGACCGGACGCGGACCCTCCTCGGCCTCGACGCGCGCCGATGAAGAACTGGACCGTGCAGCAACCCATTTCAGAAGGGAGTCACGCGATGCGCCCAAACCCCGCGAAGGCGATCCTCGGTGGAGTTGTGGGAACGGTGGTCATGACCCTGATGATGTACTTTGTCGCTCCCATGATGCTCGGCAGGCCGATGGATGTGGCGGCCATGCTCGGTGGGATGCTCGGCGGCAGTTGGATGATGGGCATGCTGATGCACCTGCTCGACGGGAGTGTCGTGTTCCCGTTGATCTATGCGTATCTGTTGTATCGTGTCCTGCCCGGCGAGCCATGGCTGAAGGGAACGATCTGGGGGCTGATCTTGTGGTTCCTCTCGCAGGCCCTCGTCACACCCATGATGGGGGGCGGAATGTTTAGCGCGAAGGCAGGCGGACTGATGGCCGTGATGGCCTCGCTCATCGCCCACGCCATGTACGGGGCCCTGCTCGGTGGAATCGCCGGAGCGGCAGAAGGCTCCTCCACTTCTGCACATACCAATGCGACCCGGTGATGTCCCGATCCCGCCTGGTCGGGTGGAGGTCTGACGTGCTTCCCAGCGTCACAGTCAAGGAGATGACGGAGATCGATCGTCTCATGGTGGAGGAGTTGGGGATCGGGCTCCCTCAGATGATGGAGCACGCGGGACGGAATCTCACCGAGGTGGCCCGAACCCTCCTCGGAGGCGAGCTCGAGCGCAAGAAGATCGTGGTGCTGGTCGGGCCGGGGAACAATGGGGGCGGAGGGATGGTCGCCGCCAGACACCTCGCGAACGCCGGCGCCTCGGTCGTGGTGGTCCTGGGCCAGGCCGCGGTCCGCCTGAAAGAAATCGCGGCGCAGCAGCACGCGACCCTCCTCCGGATGGGGGTGCGGATCGTTGTCTTCGACTCCGGGGATGCCGAAGCGTTGGCCGCCTGCCTGGGGCCGAGTGCCCTCGTGATCGATGCGCTCCTGGGGTACAGCCTGAACGGTCCGCCACGGGGGGCGATCGCCACGCTCATTCGCCAGGCCAACGGGAGCTGTCGTCCGATCCTGGCGCTGGATCTTCCGTCGGGGCTTCACCCGGACACCGGCGAGACCTCCAATCCCTGTATCCGGGCCCACACCACCCTGACGTTGGGCTTGCCCAAGCGCGGACTTCTGGCGCCAACCGCGAAGCCATATGTGGGCCGACTCTGGGTGGGCGATATCGGCGTCCCGCCGGCAGTTTATGAGCGAGTCGGCCTCCGCGTGAGCTCGCTCTTCCATCGGGCTCCTGTCGTTCCAGTGGACTAGGAGTCGACGTGGCGACAGAGACTCGCTCCAGCACGGACCCAAGCCCGGACGGCCTGTCCTCCTCCTGCGAAATCAAGCCCCAGGCGTGCAGCGCCGAACTGTCGGCCTTCCTGAACCTGGCCCAAGACTTAGGAGCCGAGACTGACAGCGCCAGCCTCCTGCGGAGAGCGCTGAAGCACGC